>SUTR01000105.1 GCA_015062825.1 Methanosphaera stadtmanae | reverse complement strand
TTATTGGATATTGTTATATTTGAATCCAGATAATTGTGTATTGCACGTCCTTTGTTGTTTTCAAACAGACTGTTTTTTACAGTTACTGTTTGATTGCCAGTACTGGATATTAATGGTTCTCTTGGTGTTTTTGATGGATTGTTTTTGAAGGTACATTTGTCTATTGTTATTTTTCCATTGTTTCCTATTAAGGATATGGCAGCACCGTTTGTTGCCTGTACATTTTCAAAGGTACAGTTTATCAGGTTAAGGTTGTATTTATTTATCATTGCACCTCTATCCTTACCAACTATGTTGATAAAGTGACAATTTGTTATTGTTGCATTGGATTTGCTTGATGTCATGATTACAGCATTATTTTCACATTGGAAGTTTTTGAATGTTATGTTGTTGATTTGTAGGTTGGTTGCTGCAAAGTTTATGAATCCTGTTTTCTGATTTTTTGCATCAAGTGTTGCTCCATTACCATTTATGGTTAATGTTTTTTGTCCTTCAACAATTATTTGACTATTAACTGTATATGTTTTTTTCTCCAGGTTAAATGTTTGATTTTTCTTTTTATCCATTGATGATTTAAGTTGATTATAATCAGATACTGTCATTGTATCTTCTTTTAATTGTTTATTATTATCCTTTGAAATAGTATTTAAATTATTGTTATCGTTTATTTCCATTTGATAAGATGTATCTGTTTGTACATCTTGATTATCATTAACTGCCGAAATTGCAGTTGTAGATAAAAGTATACAAATGGCAGAAAACAATAAAATGATTGTTAATTTTTTATTCATTTGATTATTCTCCCAAATATTTAATAATCATATTTATGTTTTCATATAACATATATTTAATGGATAAACGAAGCTATGAAAAGTTATTTAAGTTATTTTTTAAAAAAAGAAGAAATCTAAAAATACTTTTATATGGACACATACCATTTATTTTATAATATTTTTAGAGTCCTGCTTTGAAAACATAATTTTACATATACATGTATGTTTCATTAAATTAAACCCCTTTCAATAACCAATTTAAGGATATTCATATTGTACCAGTTAGGTTTTAATTTCTTAGATATCAAAAATATTATAAAGAATCCATATGCAATATTATATAAAATAATATACTAAAATAATATTAAATATATTGAAAATAAGAAATATTAAATAATCAAAAATAAAATTGGGATTATAATGCAATTTATATTATACCATAATCAAAAAGAAATATCAGATGAAAAAATAAATGAAGTAAAAAGTATTTTTGATAAGACAACCTCAATATTATGTGACCACATCAATTATGAATGGATATCCGAGGATAAGAGAACATTATTCATTGGAAGAAACCCAAATATAATAGCTTATGAAAAATATAATGTGTTTGATACGAAAGACAACAACTTGACATTCATACATGGGTGGACAAAAAGAGTAAATGAGGATAAACTACTAGAAGCAAAAGAAATAAAAGACCAAGAAGATGAATTAGACGGATTATATCTAATAGGTAAATTAGATAAAAATGGAAAAGGAACTATAAGACAAAGTCTTGAAAATCCACCAATATACTATGCAAAAAAAGATGATGAATACTGTTTATCCTCAAGAATATTTACAATATCAAAAATATTTGATTATACAAAGATAAACAAGAAACATGTAGCAAGCCATATAGAATTACAAAACCTGGAAGTTACAAATGAGACAATATATGAAAACATATACTTCATAGAATTTGGAAGTACAATCACAATATCTGATACCTTGGAAATAGAAAATAATCCAGATTTCCTATATGATGAAAGACTGAACAAACTATACAGTGAAGACAAAGAAAAATATTGGGATGAATGCTACGAAAAAGTAAAATCACAAGTAAAAGCATTTAAAGAAATTGGATTTACAGAACAACTAAATATAGGAATAACAGGTGGAATGGACTCACGACTACTATTATCATTATATCATGAACATGTTAAGGAAGCATTCACATCAGGACCATTATATTCACCAGAAGTAATGATAGGTAGAATGATATGTGAAAAACTGTCGATAACACATAAGACACCTGCAACAAAACAAACAATCCAATCAGAAAATCTGCTAAAAAGAATGTCAATACACATCTATGACAGACAATTTGAAATGAGTCCATGGGATTTAGGAAGAATATTTCCAGACCCAATGAATGGAATAAGACTAGATGGACATGAATATCTAAAACAGGATGCCTACACAGATAAACTAAGTATTGAAGAAGTGCTTGAAAGGACAAAAAAAGACCTGAATCATAACTACATAATAAAAAAGGAATATTTAGATAAGATAATAGAAGATGACAGAGAAGTTGAAAGAAAATATATTGAAACAGCCAAGGACATAAGAAAATATCCGAAAATAAGAAAAGTACTAAATAGAGGAAGATGGTTCTGCAGTGCACATGAAACTGAATTCAACCACCGATTCAACATATTACCATTAGCATCAGACACACTGGTAAAATACAACTACAATGGATCAATAGAAAGTATAAACAATCTTGAATGCCATGTAGAACTAATAAAAAGAAGCAATCCTGAACTACTGGACATACCCCTATTCAACAATCAATTTAAGACACATCCCATACCACCAATAGAAAATAAGATACCTGGAAAACTAAACTATAAAAACATATACCTAGTAAAATATTATGATCATATAATAAAATATATCAAAGACAATTATGATTTAATATCGGATATTGTAAAAGAATCCTTTATAGAAGAATTAACCATAGAAAACCTGGAAAACAATAGCGTACTATCCCAGAAGGTATACAATTTAATCGGAGCAATAGTGTTATTTAAAATAGAAGATTCATATAAATACCGGGAAGAATTAGATGTAAACTTTGATGTGGAAGAAGAGGAAAACATAGACACAACAGATGAGGACATACTCAAAGCACTGATAGAATACAATAAGGACATAGTGAATTTAAAGGATAAACGAAAAAATATAGTCAATAATACAGACAATGAAAAATTAATTAAAAATTTATATAGAAACAAATATGAACTAGAGGAAAAAAACGAAGAGTTATATGCTGTTATCAATGAGAAAAACAAACAAATCAAAAAAATGAAAGAAAATAATAAAGGATACACACTAAACAACTATGATAAAACAGATAAAGATGAACTGATAAACAAGCTATATAAAAACAAATACGAACTAGAAGAAAAAAACGAAGAACTATATCAAGTAATAAATGAAAAAAACAAACAACTTAAAGAAATTGACAAGTATAATTATGAAGACAAAGATATAATATCCACTTTAATAATGGAAAATGAAGAAATCAAAAAAGAAAATAAATCCTTGAAGGAAAAAAATAAGCAATTACAAGATTATAAGGAAGAAATGATAAACTCCAGAAGTTGGAAGATTACAAAACCACTAAGAAATATTTCACAAAAAGTTTCAAAGAAAAATTAAACTCCCAAACTATTTTTTTTAAAATTAATAAAAAAAAATGAGTTGACACATAAAAAATGTCAACTCATAAATAATAAAATTAGAATCACGAATCTACTACAAAAACAAGAACAAGAAATACATAATAAACTCTTCACAAAACTGCCACAAAAATAATCAAAGGTTAAGAATAATATTAAAGGCCGGCAACTTTCCGAAATTCCCATAGACTTACCACCTATAGTACAAAACAGAACGTAGATAGACTTTATTACTGAGATCGAGACGAGATCAGATGTGACCCTATCGCTTTGGTCGCCGTACCAATTATACTAATGAATGTTATACACTATTATATGAATTTCATAGTATATAAACATTTCTATAATCATCGATGTATATCCAGAATAAAACTAGTATTACCAAATACTGAATACACCTAACTAGAATAATGAATGTAAATAAACTTAATTTGGAAAGTTAACATTCATGTAAAATAAAATATGATTCAAGATTACAATTTTATATAAATCCAATTTGTATCCTATAAAACCTTTATTTGAATCTATCAAGTTATGAAATTGTATAAAATCGGGTGTTGGAAACTGCGGACTTAACAACTC
>SUTR01000008.1:4504-60956 GCA_015062825.1 Methanosphaera stadtmanae | reverse complement strand
CAATAATTATGGTATTATATGTTTTCATTGTTTAATTCAACTCTTTGATTATCTTGCTAAAAATAAGTATTGATAAAAAAAATAAAAATAAAAAAGATGGGTTCTATTATAATTAATATATAATGGTACCTAATTTAGAAATTAGTTTCATTTAATAAAAAAATAATAAATAGATGTTTATTCCTCTAATGAAATCAAAACATGATGTACTCTTTGAATTACGGTAATATAACTTAAGATGGTTAATACTGCCATAGTTAAAAACATTATGTTATGTGAACCACCTAAGAGAGCAGCAATTACTGAACCTACAACTATTATTAATAATCTTTCAGCTCTTTCTGCAATTCCTACGGTACATTTAATTCCTTCATTTTCTGCTTTTGAACGAACATAACTCACTGTTAAAGATGCATGTATTGCTAGAGCACCTAAAATAGGATCAACATATCCACTATACATTATACCTATTATTATAGCAGCATCTGCAAAACGGTCACAAGTAGAGTCTAAAAATCCACCAAATCTTGTTTTACGATTTTGTTTACGAGCTATGGCTCCATCTATCATATCACAAAATCCGCTAATAATTATAAATAGGGCACCTGCACCCAAATTACCTGATGCATACAGAACTCCTGAGAAAATACTAATCAATAATCCTATGATTGTAACGATATTAGGATTGATATTGATATTCTCCACCATATCACCGGTAATCTTATTTGTTTGTGGTCGTAATTTGTCATTCAGCATGATATTCTATTTATAAATTGAGTTATATATATTTATATATTGTTTTTCTAAAGTAAAAAAAATAACAAATATTGATAACATGAAAATTATTAAAAATCCTTCAAAGAATCAATTGGATGATATAATTAATGACTTATCTGATGGTGGAGTCATTGTTTATCCAACGGATACTATATATGGCATTGGTGCTGATATTCATAATCAAAATGCTATAATGAAGGTTTATGATATTAAAAATCGAACATATGATAAGCCATTATCTGTATGTGTTCATGATATCAATCAGTTAAAGCAGGTTGCACAAAGCAATGAAGTCATAGATGATATGGTAAATAAATTACTTCCCGGACCATACACCTTACTTTTAAAAAAGAAGGAAGGTATATCAGATAAGTTAACAGCAAATTCAGATAAAATTGGCGTAAGAATACCTGATAATAGGATTTGTTCCTATCTTACAAAATATTATCCAATAACAAGTACAAGTGCAAATATTTCTGGTAAAACAACATCGGATAATATTAATGATATAGTAAATCAATTGGGGGACAATATAAATTGTTATATTGATGCAGGAATATTGGATAATGGATCATCTACAATAATAGATTTAACTACTGAATATCCTTCAATAATAAGAAAGGGAGTATATGATGAAAAAATATTGAATGAGATTTTGGAAATTAATTTATATTAATCATTTCTATATATTATTAAAGGAGTGTATGTAATGTCAGTTGAAGATAAGCATGGACGTCAAATAGACATAGGATCATATGTTATATATACAAGAGTTGGAACTACAGGTGAAGTACTGGATACTAAAACTGATGAAAATGGTTCTTGGGTTCTAATTGCATATGATGAATTAACTAAATTATGGTACAATACTGAAAATATTGAATTGACCGATGAAAAATACATAAAAACTACCAGCAATGATAGCGAAGAATTAACTGTAGAAGATTTACATGAAAAAATTAACAGAAGTTTAGGTTCTGAAATGGGCGATAACGCTGTTGGTGGAGGATAATTCTATAATAAATTCATAAACAAGCAATTCAAATTCATTATCTAAAAAAAAGTTGATGAAAAATATTAATGATATTTTATTTCATCAAAAATTTTATTTTTCTTTTTTTCAAAGTTATAATTTAATAGTCTAGCTTTTCCGTCGATTTTTTTTTCCAATTTATATAATTCAACATCTATGCTATGGTATGTTTTGTTAATATTGCTATGTAATTCTGAGTTTAATAGATCCTTTTTGTCTATTAGGTCATGATATGTGTCACCAAGTGAACTTTCTTTTACTAGTGATTCGACAGAGTATTTTTCCGATTTTAACTTATCATTTAAGTTTCTTAGATTGTCATTTACTATTTTTTCATGAAGTTTTTTGTTAGCTTCTATTCTTTTATATAATATTTCATCTTTTTTCATTTTAATCACCATCATAGGCAATAGCAATACAATATTTACATAGGGCATCTTTATTGTTAAGATGATATTTTTTTATTGGACAATAATATTCTTGTCCTTCTGCATATATGCTTTTTTGTCCTGGAAATATAGTTCCTGGAAGATGAATAGGTTCTTTAAGAAATATACTAGCATATATTACAGTAATGTTTAATATATATGTAATATTATCTTTGTCTTTATTTATTAATTCTTGCACATTTTTTTTCTCATCATCATTTAAGAATCCATCATAAAAACTTTCATCATTCTTCAAACGGATAAAACGACTTAAGATAACCTTTAAAATGGATTCTGTATAACTTTTTTTATATTCCCTGGGTAAATATTTCATATCCTCATTAAATTTATATGTAATTTCATATAATTGATCAATGTTTACTTTTTTTACCTCATCCTGTAATATTTTTTTCAAATGATTATAACTTAGATTATCATCAAAGTTTATCATTTTCTTAATTCTCCCTGTTATAAAATTCAATAATATTCTCGGCAGTCTTCGGACCAATACCCTCAACATGCATTAAATCATCTGCTGTTGCATATTTGATGTTTTTTCCAAAAGTATTGATTAAGATTCTAGCACGTTGACGTCCTAAACGTTTAATACCAATTACTAATGGCAATAGTTCTTCTTTCACACCATAATATAATCTTGAACTAAGTTTATCTATCTCTGGAAGGTATTTATAGTTTCCTAATATGTCACAGATTTCATAGTAATATTTAACAAGATTTGCTGCTTCATAACTAGCACGTCTTGTGGATGCTGCATAAACTTTCAGATAGTTTTCAATTTCATATTCTCTTCTTTCATTAATCCATTCTAGGAGACTTGCAGCAGTTGCTTCATCATTCTGTACAAAACTTACATATACTCCCTTAGAGCTTAATACATCTTTAATATTCTCCTTGTTGGATTTAAATTTGGTATTTATTCTTGGCATATCTTTTGTTTTGGATATTTCATAAATCAATGATGCTATGTTAAATTCATTACTGGTCATAGTACTATAATCTTTAAGTTTGACCGCAGTTTTAACTGCATAATTGCTTTTTGATATTAAAGTTCCAAATGGGGTTGTTTGAAGTCCTGAAGGGGATATTCTTATAATTCCATTTTGAATTAGGTATTCTAATGCATTGGATATTTCATATTTTATCGATTCATCAGAAAATCCAAAGCTCATGGTATTATAAGTATGTGATATTTGAAATCCATAAAATGTCTTATTGAAGAAATCTATTAAGTCATCCAAATCCTTTGCAAAACCACTGGATATTTGGGTAATTATCTGTTTTAATACTGCATCTTCATTGTCTATTAATTTGGAATTTGTTACTTCAATTTCTCCATGTACATAATAGTCATCAAGGTTGAATGCTTCATCATATGTTTTTGCAAGTAGATATGAGTATCCTTCAGTATCAAATCCTGGACGTCCTGCACGTCCGGACATCTGTTCATAGTCAAATACTGGTATGTTGGTCTGGCCTTGGTCTGTCCAGCGATTATAATCTCGTATAACTACTCTTTTTGATGGCAGGTTCACTCCATACATTAGGCTAGGGGTAGCGGTAATCATGAGTAAATTTCCATTTACAAACTCTTCTTCAATAATTTCCTTTTGACGGTCAAATAATCCTGCATGATGAAATGCTATTCCATTTTCTATACAATCGGCTAATTTTTTACACACTTCTGTTGGCTGGCTATTTCTACGTTTTGGAACTTCAAGTATTTCTTCTGCAATACTTTTGAAGATTTCCTTTTTTCCCTCAGGTATATGTTTTTCAATCTTTTTTGCCATATTTGATGCTAATGATTCTGTAAATCGTCTGGTTGATACAAAAGTAAGCATTTGTGATGAATCATTCAGACTGTCATTTAATAATTTATAAACAAGGTTATTTTTATCCTTTGTTGAATATTCTTCTGCACATAATACTTCTTTGTGTAGTGGTACTGGACGATAATCATGAGTTACAACATCTGCCTCTAACCAATGAGCCATTTCATCCATATTTTGTAAAGTTGCAGATAGTGCAATTATTCTCATGGATTTGTTCTGTTCTTTTATACGTGTTATTGCACATTCAATTGTTGGACCACGTGAATAATCACCTATCATATGAAATTCATCAATTACTACAAGATCTATCTCATGTAATATATTTAATGAAAAACGGGTTAGTGCGTCAAATGATTCAAATACCATTACTGAAATATCTGAACTTCGTGGATGTTTACCAACTTTAAATCCAAATTCTTCAAATACTTTGAATTCCTTATATTTTTCATTTTGTAGTGAGATTAATGGTACTGCATATACTACTTTACCTCCCTGTAGGAGTACTTTTAATGCTGCAAGAACTCCTAAAACAGTTTTTCCACTTGCAGTAGGTATGGATATTATCATGTTATTGTCTGTTTCAAGATATCCTGAATCAATAACAGCCTGTTGTGCTGGATTGTATTCTTTAATAAAAGGATAGCATTTATTCATTATTTCTTCTATATTGGGATCTATTGTAACCACTATTAACACTCCTATTCTTTTTGATTAAGTCTATGTGAGTTATTCATTAAGGTATGGGATATTCATCTTTGAATATTTTTCAATTATATTTTTTCTTGCATTTTCTCCAATTCTTGTTCTTAATTCTTTATCATTAACTAATTTGTCTATGGCATGGGATAATTCTTGTGAATCTTTTGCAGGTACTATTACTCCGTTTTCATAATTTTTTATAATGTCTTTAATATTTCCTACATCTGTTGATATGAATGCTTTTGCACAGGACATACTTTCTAATGCTACGATACTGGCTCCTTCAGATACGGATGGCAATACCATTATGTCTGATTCAGGTATTATCTTTTCTGGTGTTGTAGTTTTTCCCATTAAATATACATCTTTTATGTTGTGTTCTTTGATTTGTTTTGTGAGTGTTGTTTTTTCATTTCCCTCTCCATATATTAATAGGACATAGTCACTTTCGGCATTCATTTTAGCCTCTAGCAAGTATGTAAGTCCTTTTTGTTTTACAAGATTTCCTATAAACATTACGATTGGTTTTTCATATCTTTGTTTTAACTGGTGTTCTGTATTTGTTGGATTGAACTTGTTTGTATTAACTGTATTTGGGGTTATATATGATTTTTTTTCCAGGTTCTTGATGTCTAGCTTATCTGCCTTTTTTTGCAGTTGTTTGCTTACAAAATATATATTGTCTGCATGCTTAAGAGTATACTTTATTATAGGTTTAAGTATTTTATTGTTAGGTAGGATATTTATGTCACTTCCATGAACACTTACTATAATTTTAACATCCTTCTTTCGTTTGGTTAATACTGCAACCAATCCGGGTGGGAGAATGTAGTTTGAATGTACTATGTCAATATCATACTCATCAATAATACGCATTAGCTTTCTATATGATGATAGTATAAAACTTAATCCTCTAATGACGGGGACATTCACAACATTTGCCTCAAAAACATTATCCTTTCTTGAACAATTTTGAGGATATGTTAATACATAAACGTTGTGTCCTTCTTTGATTAATTCTTCTCTTAGAGAATTTGTATAAGTTGCAATACCACCAACTTGTGGAGGATATTGTCCTATAATGCAGATATTCATGGTAAATACACATCTATTAATTATTTCCAATCAAATGGGATTTTATCTATCCGTGAAGGATTCAGTACATCTCCATTCATCTTAACAATCACGGCATTAAATTTCATGTCATATTTAAGTTCACATAACTCTTCTATCTTTTGGCCAATAAGTTCAAATACTTCTGTTGTAAGATTATGTTCATCAAGTATTTTTATAACATCCTCTGTTGTAATGCATTCGAAGATTTCCTGAAGTACTTCCCTTTTAGCACCTACAAGTGCAGTATATGCAGTCATAATTTCCCGTCTTGCATCAGCAACACTTTGTTTGGTGTTGGTTATTCCAGCGGCAACTTTAATTAATTTTCCTGCATGACCAAATAATGTAATGGAATTGATTTTTCCGGTTTTATCAGCTTCTTCTATCATATATCCTACAAAGTTACTCATTTCTATAATTGCATCTTCAGCAATATTCAGATGTTCATGTGCAATTCTTGTACCGATATTACCTGGTACGTATAACAAATCCTCATATCCATTAGCTATGGCTACATCAATCTGTACCCTAAGTGAATCCTTGTATGCTTTATTGGACATTGGCCTTGCAATACCTGTTGTTCCAAGTATAGATATTCCATCAATAATTCCTAGTCTGCTATTCATGGTTTTTGGCGCTATTTTCTTTCCTTCAGGTATGGATATTTTAACAATTGCTCCCTTATCTTCAGGTAAAAATCTTTTAACATTCTCACAAATCATTTTTCTAGGAACTGGATTAATTGCAAATTCTCCGACAGGTATTTGAAGTCCCGGTTTTGTTACAACACCTACACCTATGCCTGCGGTTATTTCAACAACTCCTGTATTATCAGTTAAAGTTACTTCTGATACTATTTTTATACCACGAGTTACATCAGGATCATTATATGTTGGTTTTTCAACAACTGCTTTAGCTTCTATGTCTGAAATCTTCTTCGTATCATAGATATCTGCAGTCAATTTACTTTTTGGCGCGATTATGTTAACAATTACTGGTGGTTTATCAAGTATTGTAAGAAGTGCTGCAACACTGGCTGCTGTAGCACAACTGCCTGTAGTGATTCCTGATTTTTCCTCAGAATTCTTATGATGTTCCATGTTTTAATTCCCCAATACATTACATCTTTAGATAAAATTTTTTTATATATTTATGTATATGTATTTTTTAATTCAATAAACTTTCTTATAAATATTAAAAAAATATCAACTTAATGGCAATCAAAGTTTAAAAAAAGAGGCTGTAATTAAAGAGAACATAACTTTACAGCACCAACATAATACAAGATGTTAATATGGATAAATATACTATCATGCAATAATTTTTGAGTGTGTATAGTCTTTAGTAATCACTTGTATAAATATAATGTAAGGATATTTGTAGTTGGAATATCTAATATATATTATCATATAATAATAATTATTTCATAACAATGTAAGAAAAATATTCATGGTAAGTGTTATAATGATGAAAGAAAGATTAAAACAATGTAAGAAACCACAGGGTGAAGCAGGTTTAGAAATTATTAATGACATGAATGAACATCATGAAATCATATCCAATTTTGCAATGGAGTCTATAAGTTTGGATGAAGACTCTCATGTTATAGATATTGGCTGTGGTGGTGGAGTTAATATTGAAAAATTCCTAAAAAGATGTCCTATGGGTGTTGTTGATGGTTTAGATTATTCTTCATTGTCTGTGGATGAATCTATAAAACGTAATATGATTGCCGTTGATGAAGGTCGTTGTCATGTTTATAAAGCTAATGTACTGGACATACCATTAGATGATGGAATATATGATTTGGCATCAGCATTTGAAACAATTTACTTCTGGAACGATTTAAATAAAGCTTTTGGTGAAGTCTATCGTATATTAAAAGATGATGGTAGGTTTATGATAGCCTGTGATACTGACGGTAATAATCCAAATGATCAAAAATGGGTCAATATATTTGATGATATTACAGTATATACCAAAGATGAACTTACACAGATTTTAAAAGAGGTAGGTTTTAAAAAGGTAGATGTATTTCATAAAAAAGAGAATTATCTATTAACTTTGGTTGCATATAAATAATATATTAAAGTTAATGCTATCTATATTTCTATCTTTTTCTTTTTAAACTATTAAAATTGAGTTTTATAATTGTTTATTGTCTGTTTTCTTTGTTTTTTGTAAGGTGTGATATAAAATTTGTATTAATTTAATACTTATTTTCAATAATCATAATATTATATATCATAATCAACATAAATATGTATAATACTAAAAAATAAAAAAGTATTACTTTTTGCTATAAAAAACACTAATTTGTAATACAAGGGGAAATTGTTATGTTGATATATCCTACATTAATAATAGTTGCAGTACCATTAATTCTTCTAATCAGAATTATAAGAGATATTAATTTAGAAAAAGAAGTATAACTTGATAAATAGTATTTACAAGTTGTACTATCAATTATTTTTTTTTAAACTGAAAAATATTTGAAATTTATAATAGTATTTTAAAAAAGAAGTTACTGGGAGTTTAATAATTGTCTTTTTTTAATAGATTGCAGTAATTCTTCTTCGGATGGGGCTCCAATAAATGCTATTTTACCATCAATGACTATTGTTGGAACGGACATTAGTTGGTATTGCCTTACTTTATCAATATTTTCATCCACATCTAAATGTTGGAAATCTAACTCGTCACCTAATTGTTCTTTAACTTTCTGTGCTACTGTAACTGCACTAGGACAGTGCGGACATGTTTTTGATGTGAATACTTCTAATTTTATGCTCATTTTAAAATCTCCATTTTGTTATAAATCATAATTGTTTTCATAATATTTCATTACGAATTACTTTATCAAATTCGATGGGTTATATCATAATTTTCCCTTTCCATTTTGATGAAATATTGAAAATAAGTAATCATAATGTAGTTTATAGTTTCAAGTATCAATGTCTTAAAAAAAAGAAAAGAATTAAAGGTTAAAAAAAATCAGGAATAATTATAATTTATTCATAATTGCCTGGTATAATTCTTTTGTTCTAGGAGCACCAGTAAATGCTACTTCACCATCTATAACTAGTGTTGGAACAGCCATTATACCATATTCCATGGCTTTTTCCATGTTTTCATCAACATCTAAGTCTTGGTAATCAAGGTCGTCTCCAATTTTTTCTTTAACTTTTGCAGCTACTTCTTTAGCAGCAGGACAGTGTGGGCATGTTTTTGATGTAAATAATTCTAATGTTACTACCATAATAATCTCTCCATAATTTTAATAATTTCATCTTTTTGATTTTAATTTTTCTATTATATATTTACTTTTAATTATATATTATAATATATATTTATTTATTCTAACAAATGATATAATTAATTTAAAAATCAACATGGTGATATGATGGTAAAAGTACGTTCTCCTGCATCAGCTACAGTTATAAATGCTATAAGTACAGGTTTTGGTTCTGCATTTGGTATACAGTTGTATGTAACTGCAGATGTGTCTGTTTTAGATGAGGTTACATCAAAAGATATTGAATGTCATTCTAAAAGTTTGGATAATCCTAAAATGGATACTTCCTTGATGGATTTGTGTGTTAAAAAGGTCTATGAGGAATTATGTAAATATTCTGATTTTAATCTTAAAAATATAGTTGTCAATGTTGAAACTAAATCTGATATTCCTCCAGGTTCTGGTCTTTCAAGCAGTAGTGCAGCAACAAATTCGGTAGTTTATGCAACATTACTGACACTTCTTGAAAAGGCAAATATGACTCGTGATGATATTTCATTTACTGATGCAGATATTGTAAATATGGCTATTGATGCTTCGTTGGAGATAGGGGTTACTGCTACAGGGGCATATGATGATGCATCTGCTTCTTTTTATGGTGGTTGGAAGATAACTGATAATTATGGAAGGAAAATTTTGCATGATTATACTGTGGATTATGAGAAAGTATTAATATATATACCGAACAAATCTTTATATACTGCACAGTCTGATGTCAAGGCTATGAAAACTTTGGCACCACTTGTGGAAATGGCATTTGAAAATGCGGTAAATAAGAATATTGAAAAAGCTCTCACCTTAAATGGCTTCTTATATTGTGCTGCTTTAGGTATAGATAGCAAATTGGCTATTGATGCATTGAAATTAGGAGCTAAAGCTGCAGGATTATCAGGTACTGGTTCTGCTTTCACTATTTTGTTAAGTAATGATGCGGACAGTAAAAAAATTATATCAGAATTAAGTGAGTATTCTGGTCGTTTTGTCTTAACAAAACCTGATGATGAGGGATCTGTAGTAATAAGGTAATATGTGATAATATGGATGAAATTGAAGCTAATAACTTGTTGAATGAATCAAGAGTTAAATTGGATGAAATTGATAAGCAATTAATTAATTTAATAATTGAACGTACGTCAATTGCAAAGGATATTGCATTGTCAAAAAAAGCTCTTAATAAGGATTTATTTGATGCTAAAAGAGAACATATTATCAAAAATAAAATTTGTAAACAAATAGAAAATGAAAATATTAATCAAGAATATGTGTTGAATATATTTGAGATTTTATTTACAATAAGTAAAGAAGAGCAAGAGAAATATTTATAACGATTATAACATTATTTTAGAAAATTTGGAGGATTGTTTATGGGAAATATAAGAACAACATTTGTAAAAAGAACAGCAAAAGAATTAATCGAATTACACGGAGATAAATTCAACAATGATTTTGAAAACAACAAACAAGTTGTTGCTGAATACTCTTCTGTATCAACAAAACATTTAAGAAATCAGATTGCTGGATATGCAACTCATTTATTAGATCAATAGATTTAATAATTTTTTAAACTTTTTTTTTAGATTTTTACTTTATTTTTCAATAGATTTTTTTCTATAATTTAAAATACTGCTTTTTTGTTAGTTCCATAATTACATATTTATTAAAGATTTTGGATTAATATTTCATTATACTACATTTAAATATTCTTTATTTTTTTCTTGTTAATTTCGATTTGTAACTTTGTTAATCTTAAAATTTTAATACTATCTTATTCATATATTTAATTAGGAATAACTATATTTTTAAAATCATTGTTATACAAAAACTAATAAAATAAATATAAAATCAAAAAGGTGAACTTATGGGAATTGTCGTTGCGAAATTTGGAGGTACCTCTGTAGGTGTAGGTGAAAGAATTCATAAAGCAGCTAAATCCATTGTTAATGAATATATGCAGGGAAGTAAAGTTGCAGTGGTTGTTTCAGCTATTAACAAAACTACTGACGAATCAATTAAACTAGTGAAAGAATCTGTTGGCGAAAGTGTTACTGATAAACAGTTGGCGGGCATATTATCTATGGGTGAAATGCAAAGTGTACGTATACTATCTGCAACTATAGAATCTTTAGGTGTAAAATCAGAATATATAGATCCATTTAGTGAAAAATGGCCTGTAATAACAGACAGTGATTATTTAGAAGCTAAAATCGATCGTGAAGAAACTAAGAGACGTGTTGATGAGCACATTGTTAAATTGTTAGATCAAGGTGTGATTCCTGTTATCTGTGGTTTCTTGGGAAGGGATTCTGATGGCTGTGTTACAACATTAGGTAGAGGTGGAAGTGATGTATCTGCATTTTTAATCGGCCATTGTTTAGGTGCAGATGAAGTAGTTATTGTTACTGATGTTAAAGGAGTAATGTCTACTGATCCACGTAAATTAAATACAGCTCGCAAGTTAGATAAGATAACTGTAGAAGAAATGATTGATTTAGCAAATTATGGTGCACAAGTTTTACATCCTAATGCATTAAGGTACAAAGATCCTCAAATAAAGGCTAAAATTATTAGTTTTGAATATGGTGATTTGAGAGTACAGGGTACTGATATTATAGGACCTGCACATCCCGATGATAATATAGTAACAATCAGCATATTGCCTGAAAAATTATCCATAATCGCTGTAGTTGGAGAAAATCTAATGAGTAAACGGGGGGTTATTGCAGATATTACATCTAAAGTTGCAGAAAATAACCTGACTGTTTATGGCATATCAACCGGCGAAAGTTCAATAACTCTTTTCTTTAAAAAGAGTGAGGCTATTAAAGCACATGAAGTCTTGCATGACTTGGTAATACAGGGAGATACCTTAAGTTCTTTATCTTTAGGTCAGGAAATTGCAATGATTTCAGTAGTCAGTCATGAATTTATAGACACACCTGGCATTATTGCCAATATAACAAATCCTTTACATGATAATGATATAAATATAGTCGAACTATCATCTAGTCAAACAGCAGTAGTTGTATTTGTTGATTGGAATGATGGAGAAAAAGCATATGAATTAATTAAGGAGACATTACAATGAATTTGAATGGAACACATGTAGCAATGATTACACCATTTGATAAAGATGGTAAAATTGATGAAGAAAAATATCGAGAATTGATTGATTTTCTTATAGAAAATAATGTGGATGGTATTCTTGCAGCTGGAACAACTGGGGAATCAGCAACAATAACACATGAAGAACAACAAGAAATAATTGATATAATGGTAGATCAAGCAAATGGTCGTGTAACTACTATTGCTGGTGCAGGCAGTAATGCCACTGCTGAAGCACAAAATTTAGTTGAATATGCACAAAATTCCGGTGCTGATGCAGCATTAGTAATAACTCCTTATTATAATAAGCCACAGCAAAGTGGATTGTGTGATCATTTCAAATTATTAAATGACAATCATGACATTCCAATTATTGCCTATAATGTACCTTCAAGAACGGGTGTTGATTTAACAGTTGATTCAATAGTTGAAGTTGCAAAATTAGACAATGTAGTTGCAATTAAGGAAGCGAATCCTGACTTGAATAAATTAGCTTCATTATTCAATCAACTTAAAAAGAATGATGTTGAAGATTTTACAGTGTTATCTGGTAATGATTCATTAACATTGCCTATGATAGCTCAAGGTGCTAAAGGAGTTATAAGTGTAGCAGCTAATGTAATGCCTAATGAAATGTCTCAAATGGTCAATGCTGCTCTTGATGGAAATCTTGAAAAGTCAAGAGAATTATCAGATTATCTATTTGATTTAATGGATGTATTATTCATAGAAGCAAGTCCTGCTCCAACAAAAAGGGCTTTAAAATTAATGGGTATGGATGTTGGTGGATTAAGAATGCCTATAAATCCAATTAGTCAAGAAAATGATGCAATACTACAGGAAGTTCTTAAAAAATATGAATTGATATGAGGTGTTAAAAGTGATACGTGTAGCAGTAACCGGTTGTCTTGGTAATATGGGTTCTAAGATTATTAAATCTGTAGAATCTCAGGAAAATATGGAAGTAGTTTTAGGAATCGAAATGCCAAATTCACCACTTGCAGGAAAAGATTTAGGGGAACAAATAGGATTGGGGACAATGAATGTTCCAATCATAGGATCTGAAGATTTAAAGGATAAATTACTGGAAATAAAACCTGATGTATTGGTTGATTTTACAATTGCAAAAGCAGCAGTTGAAACAGTAAAAACATGTGCTGAATGTGGAGTAAATGTAGTTGTAGGAACTACTGGACTTACTGATGAACAATTGGACATAATGCATTCCAGTATTAAGGAAAATGATATTAAGGCAGTAATATCACCTAACATGGCTACCGGTGTAAATGTGTTCTTTGAAATTGTTGGTCAAGTTGCAAAAATATTAGGACATGAATATGATGTGGAAATAGTTGAAGCACATCATCACAATAAACAGGATGCACCATCAGGAACAGCTAAACGTGCAGCAGAAATAGTTGCAGAAAATCTTGATCTTGACTTAAAAGAAAAAGGATGTTATGGAAGAGAGGGTATGGTTGGAAAAAGACCTGAAAATGAAATTGGTATCCATGCTGTTCGTGGTGGAGACATAGTTGGAGATCATACCGTAATGTTCTGTGGTGACGGTGAAAGAATAGAGGTTATACACAGAGCATCTACAAGACAAGCATTTGTAAATGGTGTAATTCGAGCAATAAATTATCAAAACGATAAACAAGATAAAAACATTGCAGATATGTTTGATGTATTAGGATTATAATATTTAGGTGAAATTATGGTAAGAAATGTATGTGTACTCGGTGCAACTGGGATGGTAGGACAACGTTTTATACAATTGTTATCACAAATTCCAGATTTTAATATAGTAAATGTGGCTGCTTCTGAAAAATCAGCAGGAAAACGATATGAAGATGCAGTAAATTGGCATCAAACAACACCTATTCCTGAAGAAATAAGGGATATGAAAATAGTCAATACTGATCCTAAAGAAGTAAGTGATGATGTTGACTTTGTATTTGCATCTTTACCTGCAGGACTTGCAGAACCTGTAGAAGCTGCATTTGCAGAAAAATTTATAGTAGCATCTAATGCTAGTGTAAATCGTATGAAAGAGAATATTCCATTAGTAATACCTGAAGTTAATCCTGAACACTTAGAAATGATGGAAAGACAGAAGGATATTAATGGATGGGATGGTTGTATTGTTACAAATCCAAATTGTTCAACCATTGCATTAACATTAACACTCAAACCTTTATTTGACAAATATCAATTTAAAAGAGTATCTGTTACTACTTTACAAGCTGTCAGTGGTGCAGGATATAATGGTGTTCCATCAATGGGTATAATGGACAATGTAATTCCATATATTGGTGGAGAAGAAGAAAAAATGCAATCTGAAACATTACATTTACTTGGAAAGGCAAATGGCGGATTGGTTGAAAAAGCAAACTTCCCTTTAAGTGCTTCATGTAATCGTGTAGGTGTAGTTGATGGTCATACTGAAAGTGTTTCAATAGAATTTGTGGATGATGATGTAACCGTAGATGATATTAAAAAAGCAATGTCTGAATTTAAAGGAATTCCACAGAAAGAAAATCTATCATTTGCTCCTGAACAACCAGTTATTGTAAGAGAAGAACCTGATAGACCACAACCACGTATGGATAGGGATGCAGGACATGGAATGAGTGTATCTGTTGGCCGAATAAGGGAAGATGTATTTGACAATAGTTTCAAATATTCATTAGTTGGTCATAATACAATTCGTGGAGCGGCTGGAGCATCAATTCTTAATGCTCAGTTAATCTCAAAACTATACTTATAAATTTTCTTTTTATCTCTTTTTTTTATTATTTGGAGTAGACTAATGTATTCATATTTAAATTCATTAGATGTTTTCATATATCAATTGATAAATTTATCTTATCATAATATATTCCTAAACAATTTAGCTTTATTAATATGTTATTTTGGAGTAACTTTTGTAGGTATATTAATAGCTATTTTTTTAATGATATTTGGAGATAAGAGGTCAAAGAAAATATCAATTATCTTATTGATAAGTATAATTATAACATATTGTGTAACAGGATTAATCAAATATGTTGTTTTAAGACCTAGACCGTTTGCACAATTGACAAATTATGTTTTGCTGACATCTGCTACTGATCCATCATTTCCATCAGGACATACATCAAATGCAACTGCCGTTTTTTACGTACTTTCACGCGAATATAAACGTTATTGGCTTATGATAATACCAATAATTGTTGGTTTATCTAGAATTTATGTAGGTGTGCATTATCCATCAGATGTATTCTTTGGATTTATTGTTGGATTTATAATAGCATATGTTGTTGATTATATATTTCATAAAAAATTTATGGGTGAAAATTGAAATTTAGTAGAAAAACTTTAAAAGTTTAAATTTAATATATATTAATTAGTGATCACTATGGCGTTTTTAAAGGATGTTGAATCAGAAGAATTACGAGAACTAGTAAAATCTTGTTTTAAAGAAATAAATAGTCTCAAAGAACAACTTGAAGATGAAAATAAAGATATTGTATCTAATGAAGCTGTCAAGAATGTTCTTATACAAAATGAGAATCAAAATTCCAATTTACATGCAAAAATTAACGAACTTAACGAGCAAATTGAAAAACAAGAGACTACAATACGAGAAAAGGAACTTGAATTACAAGAAAAAGAAACTGCATTGATTGAAAAAGATCTTGAAATCAAAGAAATAAAAGCACAATCATCTGCTGAAACAGTTAATCTAGATGAAAATCAAAAAGTACTGGAAGATAACAGGAAAGAAATTATTCACTTAAGAGAACAAATCAAAAGTAGTAATGAAGAAATTAAAAATCTTAAGGCATCCAATGAAAGACTTAAAGAGTCATATGAAGATAGCATGACTCAAAGTACTAAAGATTTAACAATTCAATTAAATAGTTTAAAAGAAGAAAATGATTTGTTAAAACAGTCCTCTTCTAATACAGAAATACAACAATTAAAATCTGTTATTGATAGACAAACAGAAGAACTAAAACAGATTCCTGATCTAAAAAATCAATTAACAAGAGAACTTGGTGAAAAAGATCAACAAATTAAGAAATATGAAAATGAACTTGATACTTTAAAATCACAAGTTAATCAAGTTCAGGATGTTGAACAATACCAAGCTAATTTAAATGAAAAAGAAGAAGAAATCAAAACACTTCAAACAGAAAAAGACAATCTTCAAGAAAGTATAAATAAGTTAAAAGATGAAAATGAAAAACTAATCCAAGTATATAGTGAAGCAGGTAGCACTGATGAACTTGAAGAACTCAAAGTCCAGATTTCACAACTTGAAGAAGAAAATGAACAATTAAGAAATAAACCTGCAGCAGCTCCATCCGGAGATGCTACATTTGATTCATTACTTAATGATTTTACACAAAAATCAGAAGAACTAATAAAAGTTAAGTCTGAATATCAATCATTACAAGATGCTGCTAAAATAAATGAATATAAAATGAGAGAGTTAGAAAATGAAAACGCCAAATTAAAAGAAGTAACTCAATCATCGGATACTAGTAGTGATGTTGTAGATGGAGATTTATCTGAAGAAAATGAATCTTTAAAAGAAGACTTATCTAATAAAGAAGATGAATTAGCATCTCTTAAAGATGAACTTAAGGCACTTAATGAGGATTTATCTAATAAGGAAGATGAATTAGCATCTCTTAAAGAAGAAATCAAAACACAAGATGAAACTTCATCTAATGAAGAGGAATTAACTTCTCTTAAAGATGAACTTAAGGCACTTAATGAGGATTTATCTAATAAGGAAGATGAATTAGCATCTCTTAAAGAAGAATTTGAAGAGTATAAACTAACTTCTAAAGAATCTGATGATTCAAATTCTGAAGAATCCTCAGAAATAGATTCAATCAAATCAGAATTGCTGGATACAGAAAATAAATATACATCCTTACAAGAACAATATGATAATCTTCTTGAATCCAACAATGAAGTAATTTCTGAATTAAATAAGGTACGTGAAAAAAATAATAAACAACTAGTATCAATTAATTCATTAACTGCTAAGAGTAATTCATCTGATGATAAAATAAGAGAACTTGAAAAAGTGCTCACATCTAAAGATGGAGAAATAGCAGATTTAAAAGTTAAATTGGATACAATTAATTATGACATTGAAAGTAATGATGCAGATATTGATGATTTAAAAGAAGAATTAACCACTACTAAGAAACAATTATATGATAAAGATGCAGAATATGATAAACTTAAAATAGACTATAACCAACTTAAAAAATCCACCTCTTCACAAATATCTGAATTAAATGATGGTTTGTCTGATTTCTCAAACAAAAATGAACAACTCACTAAAGAAAATGAATATCTAAACCAATCATTAGATGAAAAAGTAACCTATGTAACTAAATTAGAACAAGAAAACAATTCTTTAAAACAGGAATTAAATGAACAACAAATACAGAACGGTAAGATTAAAGAAGAATACTTTGAAATAAAACGCTCTAGTGACAATCAAATATCCAAACTTAGAGAAGATGTTCAAGATAAAAATGATAAGTTATCATCATTACCGCAGAAACTTGAACTTAAGGATATTGAAATATCCCAACTAAACAAATTACTCAAGTCACGTGAAGAAGAATTAATATCAAAAACTGAAGAAAGTAATGATTTAAGAAACAACCTTCAGGAATCACAAGTAAAAATTAAGCAACTAGAAGATGAACTTTCAGAGAATACTATTCTTGTTGATGAAAAAATCAAATCAAAAGATGATGAAATCTTCAAACTTAAAGAAAATGCTAATAATTTGAAGAAAAATGATAAACAGGAAATTGATAGATTAACTTCATTATTAAATCAAAGAAACTATAAAATTGATGAGTTAAATGAAAATATTGATTCATTAAATAGTGAAATGGGCATTATTAAAACAGAGTTAAATAATCAAAATGAACAGTATGATCAATTACAAGAACTTGTCAAATCTAAAGATGAAACATTATCTAAGAAGGATGATTTAATATCTGATGTAAATGCACAAGTTGAACGTTATCAAAACAAGCTTAAACTTAAAGATGATGATATAGAAGAATTAAATGCTTCAATAACAGAAAAAGATAATGTTATCTCATCATTAAAAACAGAATTATCCACTTCAAATGAAAAAATTACTAATTTAGAGGAATATAAGGATAAGTTATCTAAGAAAGAAACAGAACTTTATGAGGTTTCATTGGAATTAGATGAAAAAACTAAGGAAGCTGAAGAGAAAGCTAAACTACTTGAAGCAACTCAAGTTCACAATGATGAACTTAAAGGCATAGTTGAACGTAAAAATCAGGATATTGATAGTCATAAACAATTGTTGGATGATAAAAATTCTGAACTTGAAAAACTTAAAGGTTTACAACCACGCATTCGTCAATTAGAACTAGAAAAAGCTGATCTTAAATCTAACTATGAAAAACAAATTACATCATTAGAGGGTGATGTGCAAAAAGCTAAGGAAGACTCTGAGAAGTCAATTCAACAAATCTCTCATCTAAATGAAGTAATAGAAGATAAAGATTTACAGGTTAGCAGTGCCTTGAAGTATAAAGATTTATTCTTCTTGATGATGAATAAGCCTAAACCTGGATTAACCAGTTTCCAATCACAGATATTCCAATTATTGCCTGATGCAAAAACGGCAAGTGAATTGTATGATTACTTGATTGAATTAGGATTCACAGAACTGGAAAAAGAAAACTTTGCAAAAACATTGAAAGCTCTTGAAAAACGTGGATATTATCAAAGAGCACGTGATGGCGATAGGATTATCTGGGTTAAAATAAAAGAATAATTTAATTATTCTTATTTCTTATTTTTATTTATACACTTTTTTAACATATTTTTTTTATTTAATATTAATTAATCTTTTTTTATAGTTATTTTCAGCTATAATTTTAATTCAATTTTAATTTAGATTTGTTCTACTATTTTTCTGTGTTTTGGAAAGAAAAATACCAAAAAGTATTTATATAAGATTAAACCCATTAATGAATATAGACTGATTTATGAAAAAATGATATTTAATGAAATAACTTAACTAAAATGAAAAGAATAAATAACTCTTTTCTTTAAAAATATAAAATTAATAGAGGTATTAAAACATGGCACAACAACAACAACCATTAATCATCTTACCTGAAGGAACAACAAGAGCTTTAGGTAGAGATGCACAAAGAAATAATATTTTAGCTGGTAAAGTTTTAGCAGAAACCGTAAGAACCACATTAGGTCCTAAAGGTATGGATAAAATGTTAGTAGACGGTCTTGGAGACGTTGTAGTAACAAACGACGGTGTAACAATATTAAAAGAAATGGATATTGAACACCCAGCAGCTAAAATGTTAGTAGAAGTAGCAAAAACCCAAGAAGATGAAGTAGGAGACGGAACAACTACTGCAGTAATCATTGCAGGAGAATTACTCAAAAGATCAGAAGAATTATTAGATCAAGAAATCCACCCAACAATCATCGCATTAGGATACAGACAAGCAGCTGAAAAAGCACAAGAAATATTAGAACAACTATCAATCGATATTTCTGACAAAGACACTTTATTAAAAGTAGCAATGACTGCTATGACAGGTAAAGGATCAGAAAAAGCAAGAGAACCATTAGCAGAACTTATCGTAGGTGCAGTACAACAAGTAGTTGAAGACGGTAAAGTAGATACAGAACAAATAAAAATCGAATCCAAAGATGGTGCTGCAATAGATGAATCTGAATTAGTATCCGGTGTAATCATCGACAAAGAAAAAGTACACCCTGGTATGCCTAACAGTATAACCGATGCAAAAATCGCATTAGTTAACAGTGCAATAGAAGTTAAAGAAACAGAAGTAGATGCAGAAATAAGAATCACTGACCCTGCACAAATGCAAGCATTCATTGAACAAGAAGAAACAATGATTAAAGAAATGATTGACAAACTTGTAGATTCTGGTGCAAATGTATTATTCTGTCAAAAAGGTATTGATGACTTAGCACAACACTACTTATCAAAAGCTGGAATCATAGCAGCAAGAAGAGTTAAAAAATCAGACATGGAAAAATTAGCAAAAGCAACCGATGCAAAAATCGTAACCAACATTGAAGATTTAACTGCTGCTGACTTAGGAGATGCTGGATCAGTATCACAAGAAAAAGTATCTGGTGACGACATGATCTTTGTAAAAGAATGTAAAGATCCTAAAGCTGTAACCTTATTATTAAGAGGTTCAACAAGTCACGTAGTAGATGAAATTGAAAGAGCAGTAGAAGATGCTATAGGTGTAGTTGCATCTACAGTAGAAGATGGTAAAGTTGTTGTTGGTGGAGGAGCTCCTGAAATAGCAATCGCTAAAGGATTAAAAGACTATGCTGAAACCATCAGTGGAAGAGAACAATTAGCTGTATCTGCATTTGCAGAAGCATTAGAAGTAGTTCCTAGAACTCTTGCTGAAAACGCAGGTCTTGACAGTATCGATTCATTAGTAGACCTCAGAGCTGCACATGAAGATTCAATATACATGGGATTAAATGTATTTGAAGGTGGAGTAGCTGACATGAAAGAAGCAGGCGTAATCGAACCACAAAGAGTTAAAAAACAAGCAATTCAATCTGCAGCTGAAGCAGCTGAAATGATTTTAAGAATTGATGATGTAATTTCTTCATCCAGTCAAGGTGATGTAGCAGCTGCATCTGGCGCACCTGATATGGGCGGAATGGGCGGAATGATGTAAATATAATTAATATTTACTAGTTATCATTTCAATCCAAAGATTTGAAAATTAAAAAGTTATTTTGTTATAACACGGAAAAAATCTATGAATTTATCATAGATTTAACTTCTTTTTTTATTTATTTTTATTTATAAATTCTTTTTTTAGATTATTAATTATTATTGCAATAGAAAGTAATTTTTATCCTTAATTTTTACCAAGTGTTTTTTCAATGAATAAAACGAAGCTTTAAATTTAAATGTAATACAAAACATTTCAATTAGAATTATTATAGTATCATACATTAAAAATATATCATATTTTTGATAAAATATAGTATATTAGAGAATTGTTTATAATGTGTGGTGGTATTATGGATAAAATTTTAGATTTTAATGAAATGTTTTTTGGAGATTTGGAAGAATATAAAAAGTTAATAGTAGGTTTACTAGAATCTTTAAAAGTCGTATCACCAACTACATTATGGGCTATAACAGAGGATACTGAAAAGGGATTATCTACAATAGTTACTTTGGATATTATGAATTTGATTATGGATTCTTTGGACATGGTTTCAAACAATTTATACTCCAATGATCTTATAACTCATGAATTTCCTATATTTGTAGAGACAAAGGAAATGATTGAAATATTGATAACTGATCCTATATTTGATTCTGATGAATATTTGAATTTGGCAATAACATTATTTTCTGAATTTTGTACATTACTTGAAGTAAAAATATTATTATTTGATGGTTGTGAATTAGAGATTCAAGCACCAAAACATGTACTTGAAGAATATGATAAAGAATTAGATAGTTTTCTCATTAAATTTGAAGAATATAAAGATGAATTCATGAGATTACATGAATAATCTTCTTTTAAAAAAATAGATTAAGAGAATTATAAATCTCTTGATAATATATGTACTGCTGCTGTACCACCAGTACCACCAATATTTTGGGTAATACCTACTTCAGCACCATCTACTTGTCTTTTATCTGCATCTCCTCTTAATTGAAGAGTGATTTCTGTTGCTTGTGCAATACCTGTAGCACCTAATGGGTGTCCTCTAGCTTTTAATCCACCTGATGGATTTACTGCTATGGTTCCATCTCTTTCTATTTCACCATCTTCAATAGCTTGTCCACCTTTTCCTTTTTCAAAGAATCCTAAATCTTCAATTGCAAGTAATCCATTTATACTGAAACAGTCATGTACTTCTGCAACTTGAATGTCTTTTGGGGTAACTCCTGCTATATCATATGCTTTTCTTGATGCTAAAACTGTAGATTCAATGGTTGTTAAACTTTTTCTACTATGTAATGCAATACTTTCTGATGCTTGTGTGGATGCTTTAACATATATTGGTGTATCAGAATATTTTTTAGCATCTTCTGCTGGACATACTATTACTGCTGATGCTCCATCTGATACTGGAGAACAATCTAATATGTTTAAAGGACTTGCAACTTTTGTTGAATTTAAAACTGCATCGACACTAATTTCTCGTTGGAATTGTGCTTTTGGGTTTAATGCTCCATTTTTATGTCCTACCACTGCAAAACCTGCAATTTGTTCACGTGTGGTTCCATATTCATACATGTGTCTTCTTGCCATCATAGCATATAATGATGGGAAAGTTACACCTTGTTGTGCTTCCCATTCTTGATCAGAAGCAGCTGCAATTGCTGGTGTTGCATCAACTACATCAGTCATTTTTTCAACACCTGCTGCCATTACATTGTCATAGAATCCAGATGCTACTGCCATGATTGCCTGTCTTAATGCTAGACCTCCTGATGCACATGCAGCTTCTACTCTTGTAGAAGGTATTGGAGTTAATCCTGAGTGTTCTGCAATAAGTGATCCTATATGTTCCTGTCCTACAAATAATCCACCAGACATGTTTCCAATATACATGGAGTCAAGGTCGTCTCCACCCATATTTGCGTCGTATATTGCTCCTATTCCTGCTTCAACAACTAAGTCTCTGAATGATTTGTCCCATAATTCTCCAAATTTAGTTTGAAATGCTCCTACTATAGCAACGTCTCTCATTTTTAATCCTCCTAAAATTATTTAATTCATTTTAATTTTTCCTTTGAATTTAGCATATGTTGCATAATCCACATATTTTAGGTTTTGCTGTATTTCTTCTAGAGTTTTTGCTTTGTGTTGAACTTCAGTTATTCTATCATTTACTTTAATTGTAAATGCATCACTTCCTGCACCAGAACCATATGATACTGCAAATATTTTATCTCCTGGTTTTGCAATATCCAGTATTGATGTTAATCCTAATGGTGTAGCTCCAGAATATGTGTTTCCAATATTAGGTGTAAGTAATCCCTGTTTGTATTGTTCTTCAGTGAATCCTAATTTTTTTGCTGCTCTGAGGTAGAATTTTCCATTTGGCTGGTGGAATACAGCATAGTCATAGTCTTCTGCTGTTGTTCCTGTTTTTTCTAACATTCTTTCTGCAGCACCTAATACGTGTTTGAAGTATGCTGGTTCTCCAGTAAATCTTCCACCATGTGAAGGGTATGGCTGTCCTTCTCTTCGATAAAAGTCAGGTGTATCTGTTGTGTAGCTGCATGTTTCTTCGATATCAGCTAATGTATTTTTTTCTCCTATTATAAATGCTGCACCTCCTGCAGATGCAGTATATTCTAGTGCATCACCAGGTGCTCCTTGGGATGTGTCTGCTCCAATAGCTAATCCATATTCTATTATGCCTGATTTAACTAGACCTACTGCTGCTTGTATACCTGCTGTTCCAGCTTTACATGCAAATTCTAAGTCTGCTGCGGTTAGGTTAGGGGATGCTCTTATAGCATCTGCTACAATTGTTGCTGTAGGTTTAACAGCATATGGGTGTGATTCTGAACCAACATATATTGCTCCAATTTTTTGTGGATCAATTTCGGCTCTTTTTAGTGCACGTCTTGCTGCTTCTACTGATATTGTAACGGTATCTTCATCAGGTCCTGGTACTGATTTTTCATTTACAACTAATCCTTTTGAAATAGAAACGGGATCGTCTCCCCAAACTTTTGCTATTTCTTCTACTTTTATTCTGTAAGAGGGAACATGAGCTCCGTATCCAACAATTCCTGTCATATTATCACCCTTCTAGTTTTTTTAGTAATTTTTGAATCTACATTGTAGAATATTCTATTTACTATTTTTCTTAGTGTGTTTTCTAAAAGAATATTTTTAATTAGTCTATATTATATTAATTTTAGTTTATTTAAATTAATATATTTAGCTATTTTTTTGGATTTTTATTATAATTTTTTTTCAACCGATGTTCCTTATAATTATTTAATACGTATTATGATATATTTTATTTTAAACTTTATAGAATTGATAGCATACATTAAAATATTCTTACTTATATATTTAATAATTATAATAAAGATTTTGGATATTGATAGTTTTCTTATGATATTATTGATGTCTAATTTCTTATTGAATAATCAAAGAGGTATAACTATGTATGGTGATTCTGGGGATTCCACTTCTAAGAGGCTTCTTTTATTAATTATTATAGCTTTGGTTGTTGTTATTGGAGCAACAGTCTTTTTGAATGGTGGAATGTCTACAGAGGTAGAAGAAAATAACACTACTAGTGAAGAAAATGTTACTCCTGAGGTTACTTCAAATATTACATCTACAGTTATTGGAAATAATTCATGGGGTACAGTAACTAAAATGAGTGGTTATGGAAATCAATCATCCGAAACTCATATTGCTTTGGTTGTAGGTGTTGATGAAAGTAATGTTTCAAATAATTCTATTGCACCAACATTAGAAGGTATAAATGACTTGAATTATGCATATGATATATACATGGTTAATGTTGCAAATGACAATCAAGACAATGGTACACAAGATACTTCCAGCAACATGACATTAAATGATAAAAGTGAACAATTAGCTAATGAATATGTTGTGCCAGACATCATTAACAATAAGTATAATTGTACAGTAGATATGCATTATACAAATGATTCAAATTCATATGTATTTGTTCCAAGTGAAAATACAGTTACATCAAAAAATCTTGTAAATTACATATCAGATACTACAAGTATTGGAATATACATGCCAGACAAATATTCATATGCTCAATTTGTTTCTATACCAATTATAAACAGTGATAAACCTTCTATAGTTTATGTAACTAGGGAATTTTATTCCAGTGCAACATCAAATGAATTTTATTTGGTAATGAAAGCAATTGATTCATTTAACTTTGGAGATATGTCAATATATTCTAATGATACTTCATCAAACACAAATTCATCAAATTCAACTTCAAATCAAAGTAGTAATTATACTAATACATCAAATCAAGCTACTGTAAGTAGAGAAGTAGATTGATTTTGAATTATTTTTTTTTTAGAAAGTTATATTCTAATATAAATTATTGGATATTTTAAGTGATTGTTATGAAAGAAGATCAAGTATTATATAATGTAGGGGATGATGTTTGCAGCATCAATTTGATACATGAAAAACAGATTAATAATGCAAAAAAGGAAATGTTAAATGAAGATATTTATATGCAATTATCTGAAACATTTAGATTATTTGGAAATCCTACCAGACTAAAAATTATGACATTATTGTCTGCTGAAGACTTATGTGTATGTGATATATGTGAAATATTAGACATGAGTCAATCAGCAGTATCTCATCAATTAAGAACATTACGTGGACAAAATTTAGTTAAATATAAAAAAGAAGGAAAACAAGCACGTTATTCTCTTGCTGATAAACACGTCATCGAAATCTTAAAAATTGGTATAGAACATACACTGGAATAATATATAAATTATTCAAGTATCATATCTTTTATTGAGATGTAATTATATCATAGGAGTATGATCAATAATTTCTTGTTAGTATGGATTAACTCATTTTTCAGAGTTAATATTTAATGAGATATTTTATTTATTTTTTTTATTCTATTTTTTAATATGTTTATTAAATCATTTATTATTTTCAATAGCCAAATTTCAATTTAATTCAATAATTATAAATAATACTTTAATACTTATATATTATTGGAGGTGAAAAAATGGCAGAATTACCAGTTGCTCCAGTAGGAAGATTATTAAAAAATGCAGGTGCTAACAGAATAAGTGAAGAAGCTAAAGTAGAACTTGCAAATGTACTTGAAGAAGTAGGAATGGACATTGCAGAACGTGCAGTAAAATTATCAAAACATGCTGGAAGAAAAACAATTAAAGCATCAGATATAGAATTAGCAACAAAAGAATAAATCTTTGATTGTTAAAATATTTTATTTCCATATCTTTCCTTTTTTTAAAATTTTTTTATATTTACTCATCCAAAAACTTTATATATTGTTTTTTATAGATATTATATTACTGAATTGATTACTGTTTTTTAATTTGCCGAGGTTACCGAGTGGCTAGGTGTGTGGCTGCAGACCATAATACTTGGGTTCAAATCCCAACCTCGGCTTTTTTAATCTAAAAATTATTTTAAAATTCTTAAATACTTACATAACTTTTTTTAATAATAAATATTAATATTTGAAACTACATAATTTAAAATATGATATAATTTTTACCAAAAAAGGGGAACTTTTATGATTAATGTTTATAATACAATGACTAGACAAAAAGAAGAATTAATTATAGACAACAATAGGATTAAACTATTTGTTTGTGGACCAACCGTCTATGATTATTCTCATATTGGCCATGCAAGAACTTACATAGCATTTGATGTAATAGTAAGATACTTGAAACATAGTGGATATTCAGTATTTTATCTTCAAAATATCACTGATATTGATGATAAAATCATTAACAGAGCAAAGGAACGAAATGTGGATCCGTTAGAATTGTCCCATAAGTTTGAAGAAGAGTATCTTAAGGACATGGAATTGTTAAATGTTAAAAATGTTAACTTCTATGCAAGAGCTACTGAACATATGGATGAAATAATAGCTCAAGTACAAACATTAATAGATAAAGGATATGCATATGATACAGAGACAGGAGTTTATTTTGACGTATCTAAATTTGAAGGATTTGGTAAATTATCAAACAGAAAATTAGATGATTTACAAAATGTAAGAATAGCCGTTGATTCAACTAAAAAAGATCCTAAAGACTTTGCATTATGGAAAAAACAGGATGAAGAACCTTACTGGGATTCACCATGGGGTAAAGGAAGACCTGGATGGCATATTGAAGATACTGCAATTACAGAATCATACTTTGGACCACAATATAATATTCATGGTGGTGGTCTTGATTTAATATTCCCACATCATGATGCAGAAATTGCACAAATGGAAGCAGCAAGTGGAAAAGAACCATTGGTTGAATGTTGGATGCATACAGGATTTTTAAATGTACGCGGAGAGAAGATGAGTAAGTCTTTAGGAAACTTTATTACAATTAAAGAATTGCTAAAATTATATTCTCCAGAAGTATACAGATTCTTTGTATTATCTACACATTATAGAAGTCCTATAGATTTCAGTGATGAAATTTTAAAACAAGCAGAAAGCAGTTTAAAACGTATACAAAATTCTGGAAAATTATTAATGGAATTATCCAAGTCTACTTCATTGCCTGATGAAGACGAATCAAATTTTGCCGAAGAAGTAGATTCCTTCAGAGAAAACTTCTTTGCAGCAATGGATAATGACTTCAATACGCCTATAGCATTATCCCATATATTTGATTTCACACATAAATTAAATAAACAATTAGCTAATCAATCCTTAACCAATGAAGTTATTGAATCAATTGTTTCCACATTTAAAGAAATTGAAGAAATACTCGGATTTAATATAGTATCTCTTGATTCCTCATCAGATTCATCTGATGCAGTTTTAGATATCCTTAAAGATGTACGGGAAGAATTACGGGCTGATAAAAATTGGGATTTGGCCGATAAAATCCGTGATGAATTATCCGATATAGGAATATCATTAGAAGACAAATAATTGTCTTCTCCTTTTCTTAAACTTCAACAAAATATTCATTTATAAAAACTTATTTTTTTAAGCTTTAAATTTTTATTTTATTATATTTTTATTATTAAATGTTAAGTATAAATAATTTATAGTACTATATTAGATTAGGTCGGAATATATAAGCAATATTATTAATTGAATGATATGCTAGGAAAAAATAGAAACAATAAAATTATAATAGGTGTATTGTTTTGACAACAATGAAACGACAAGAAATGGTCAATGAATCACAAGATGATTTGGCTCATAAAGTATTAAAGGATATTAAAGCTCCTGCTGATTTAGGATTACTTCGTTGTGTACAATGTGGATTATGTACATCAATGTGTCCTGCATCACGTCATTCTGAATATGATGCCCGAGAAATTATTAAAAGAGTTTTAGACAATGATGAAACAATCATAGAAGATGACATTATATGGAATTGTTTCTATTGTTATACATGTCATAGTGTTTGTCCTGTAGGAAATAGTGTATGTGAAGTCAATCAAATACTACGACAGATGGCAATAGATAAGGATACAGGAAAAAAACAGATAGAATCCTTTATGAGTTTTGCAGATAGTTACTTAGAAGAAGGATTAGGTATTATTCCTAAAGAACATTATAATCAACTAAGAACTGATTATGGAAAACATTGGGAAAATCTTCAGGAAAATTTAGATGATGTTCGTAATGATTTAGGATTGGATAGTATGTATTTACTTCCTGAAGCTAAAGAAACTGTTGATAAGACACTTGAAGCGATAGGCTTTAAAAAACGCGTTAAAGAAGTTAAAGATGTAAGAAATAGGAAGTAGGGGGAAAAATAGTGACAGAAATTGATAAATTTATACCTACCAAAAATATTACATTATTTAGAAGTTGTTTAGTCTCAGCAGAATATCCTGGAGTGGAATCTTCAACAAAATACGTTTTTGACAAGTTAGGTGTAGAATATGTAATTGATAGAAATCAATCTTGTTGTACGGGATTGGGACATTACTATGATATTTTTGATGAATTATCTACAGCAGCATTAGCAGCAAGAAACTTCCATTATGCAATCAAGAATGATCATAAACAATATGTGCCTATGTGTGCAACATGTTATGCTATACTTAAGAGTTCTGCAAAATTATTGAATGAAAAGGATGAAGTAAGAGAAAAAGTTAACAAGGCTTTTAGGGAAAATGGATTGGAAGAATTCCAATATGATAAGGGAGATATCGACGTTAAAAATGATATTACTCATGTTGTAGATGTGTTATATTACTTGAGGGATAAAATACCTGAACATAAAAAGAGAGACATATCAAATCTTATCATTGCAACACATCATGGATGTCATTATTGTAAAGTTCATTATGATGATACATTATGTGGATATAGAAATCCTGAAATAATTGATAAAATATGTGAAGTAATGGATGCACCAGCTCTTAAATGGTATGATCATAAACCAAGACATTGTGGTGGTGGATTTAGACAAAGATATGCAAATAGGGAATTATCATTAGATGCTACAGAGGATAAATTTTTAAGTCTGCATAAGGAAAATGTTGATGTATTACTTGTAATGTGTCCTAATTGTCAACTACAATTTGACAGATATCAACAGGTATTGGAAGATAGGACTGGTGATAAACATTATTTTGCAATACTGAATATTGCCCAACTTGTGGCATTATATATGGGTGCAGATCCATATAAAGTACTTGGTATTCAAACACATACTGTTAATGTAGAACCATTACTAGAAAAATTAGGAATTGACTATAACCCAGAGGAGGACACATTGCATGTCAGAAAATAATAGAATTGGTGTCTTTTTATGTCATTGTGGCGGAAACATATCTGATTATGTTGATTTGGATAAGGTAGAAGAAAAATTAGCAGATAATGAATGTGTCTGTTCAATAAAACATCATGAAAATCTTTGTTCACTTGAGGGTCGTAACATTATAAAAGATCAAATATTAAGAAAGGACTTAGATAGGGTTGTTATCTCAGCATGTTCAAAGATTACTCATGGTGCAACATTTCAAAAATATATTAAGCCATTAAATCCATATTTGTTTGAAATGCCTAATGTTAGGGAACAATGTTCATGGGTAACAAACAACAAAGAAGATGCAACTAGAAAAGCATTATCTTTAGTCAATTCTGCAATTGAATCAGTCAAATATAATGAATCACTTAAAAAAATTCCAACAAAAGTAAAAAATAGTGTTCTAGTAGTAGGTGCAGGAATATCTGGTATAACTGCTGCAAATTCTCTTGCAAAACAGGGTATGGAAGTAACCTTGATAGAAAAACGTCCTGCTGTTGGTGGGGCTATGATACAGGTAGGAAAAGTATTTACTCCTGATAAAATGTCAGAAGATTGTGCTGCATGTTTATTAAATCCTGTTATTCATGAAATGGTTCATAATGAACATATTACCCTATTAACAAATACAGTACTTGAAAAATCCACTCGTAATTCTGGTAATTTCGATGTAATACTACGTAAAAAACCTGATTTTGTAGATCCTGAAAAATGTACAAGTTGTGGGAAATGTACACAAGTATGTCCTTCATATGCACCAGATGAATGGAATGAAGGTTTAAATGATAGAAAAAGCATTTACAAACCTTTTCCACAAGCAGTTCCAAGTACTTATACGTTAGATTCTGATTCCTGTATAAAGTGTGGGGCTTGTCTTAATGTATGTCCTACAAACGCAATAAATCTTGATGCAATAGATGAATTAATAGCATTAACTGTGGGTTCTGTAGTAATAGCATCAGGTCATCAACGTTTTGATACCACTAAAAGGCCAGAATATGGACATGCGTTTTATGAGGATGTGCTAAGTCAAATGCAACTTGCACGTTTAATGGGAGTTAATGGGCCGACACATGGTCATTTAACAGTACCATCTACGGGTAAAATACCTAAAAGAGTGGTGATGATTCAATGTGTTGGTTCACGTGATCAGATGCCTGATGGACATAAATATTGTTCAAAGGTATGTTGTATGGTGGCCTTAAAGAATGCAAATCTTATACGCTCACATTATCCGGATACTGAAATAATTATATGTTATACCGATATTAGAACTCCTGGAGTATATGAAAAATATTATAAATATGTTCAGGATAATGGTATAAAACTTATACGAGGAAGACCTGGTGAAATTGCACGTGAAGATGGGCATATGGTAGTGAGGATTGAAGATACTCTTACACGTACCAAACAGGAAATTTCCACTGATTTAGTTGTTTTGTCTGCTGCATTAGAATCATCAGAAGGAACTATGGATGCTGCTAAAACGTTGGGTGTTCCATTGACTGAAGATAATTTTGTTAAAGAAAAACATCCAAAGATGCAACCTGTTTCTACGGATATTGAAGGAATATTTGTATGTGGAACAGCGCAGGGACCTAAAGATATTACGGATAGTATTATTCAAGCAAATACTGCAGCTACTAAAATATCTGAACTGGTTAATGGTGGATTGGAGGTAGAACCATTTATAGCAGATATCAATGTAAAACGATGTATTTTATGTGGTAAATGTATTGAAAACTGTCGTTATCAAGCATTGTCCTTAAATAATAATTCCATAAGGGTTGGACCGATTGCATGTACTGGTTGTGGGGATTGTATTATAACATGTCCAAAAGAAGCAATTAGTATATTAGGACAAAGTGATGAAAAATTAGAAGCAAGCATAAAAGGAGTATTGAAGGATAAATCTGATGATGAACAGATAATAATAGCATTTTTAGATGATATTGGTAATGTATCTGCAAATAATATGGGAATAAATCGTGTGGAATGTCCTTCAAGTATTAGGATAATTAATGTACCCTTTGTAAATCGTGTAAAATACAGACATATAAAATATGCATTAACTCATGGAGCAGATGGAGTATTTTTAGGAGAATATCCTGATGGTCCAAAGCATAATGAAATAAGAGAAAATGTTAAAGTAATGAAAAAACATTTGGAAGATGATGGAATTAACCCTGAACGTTTATTGATACATAGCGTATTTATACCATATTTCAGAGGATTAGCAAATCAGTTTAAAGAGTTTGATGAGGAATTGAAGATATTAGATAATTAATATTTATCAATTCATTTTTTTTAGTGGAAGAATATATGATGATTTCTGAAGATGAATTTATTAATATTATAGAAGGATTATTAAAGCGTAATGTTAAGGATAATCTTAATCAAAAAAATTCAATAATGGCCCCTGTTGATGAAAACCAATATCTTGTTGCAGGACCAGGTAGCGGTAAGACAACAGTACTTGTTTTGAAAATTTTAAAATACATATTTGTGGATGATATAAATCCTGAAACTATTATCGTTACGACATTTACTAAAAAGGCAGCTCGTGAATTAAAAGATAGAACTATAAGATGGGCAAATATCATTATTAAACATTTATCATTAGAAGAAAATATTAATTTGGATTCTATAATTATTGGTACATTAGATAGTATTGCCGAAGAATACCTATCGGATATATCACCTGTAGAAATTATTGATGATTTAGCCTCAAGTGCAATAATGATGCAAGTGCTACTTAACAATCAGCATGATAAAGATAAACGTTTAAGGCAATTTGTTAAGAAGATGAATAATAATCAAGGCAGGTCCTCAGCATCTGATTTGAATAAATTTATTCATAATTTCAGAGAACGAATCTTTTATGACATGGTTGATTATGAAAGACTAATTGCTAATGCTAATCGTGAAAAAATAATTTATGATATTATAAATGAGTATGATAATCAATTAAAACAACGTAATATTATGGATTATGTAATGTTAGAGACTAAATTTCATGAGTTATTATCTAAAAATCAAATTCATAGGCTGGAAAATATTCGAATTTTATTAATAGATGAATATCAGGACACTAATTATCTGCAGGAACAGATTTACTTTAACCTTGCAGAATATGCAATTGCTAATGGTGGAAACATTACAGTTGTTGGTGATGATGATCAGGCATTATATAGATTTCGTGGTGCATCAATTGAATTATTTACCAATTACATTACAAGAATTAAAAGTCAATTAAATATAACACCAAAGAAGATTTTTCTACAAAAAAATTATAGATCTACAAGCAATATAATTGATTTTACAAATGACTTTATTCATATTGATCCTATTTACCAAAAATCAAGAACATCAAATAAGCCTTTAATAACACCTTCTGGTAATACAATTAAGGGATGTCCAATATTTGGAATCTTCAGAAATAATCTTGAAGAATTATCCACAGATTTATCAGAGTTCATATATCAATTAAAAGTCAAAAATGGATATAAAGTCACTAGAGGAGAAATAGAATATGAAATATCTGCAGGTAACAATCCTTCAATAGTCTTGTTAAATAATTCTCCAAGGGAAATTACAGCATATAACAAGAAACGTTTACCATTTTTTATTAGAGAAAGTTTATCATATAAGGATGAAGAAGTGACAGTATTCAATCCTAGAGGACAAAATATAGAAACAACAGAATTAGTATCAATTATTTGTGGATTAATATTGATATGTGTAGATTCTAAGGGTGATTATCCTGAAAAACTTGAGAATATTCCACCTCATACAAATAAAACATTACGATTATGGAGAAAAAATGCATTAGAATATATCTCAGATAATGATTTTATCATAAATCAAGAACAGACAAGTATTAATATGATGAATTTATTAAATGACATATCCAATCAATTAGAGGATAAAATTAAAGAAAACTCTGAAAATATGATTTATAATGAGATTATACATGATACCATTGAACAAACTTCTAATGCAATTAGTGAGGATGGCATTTTAACAAACAATCAAATACTGTCTCATATCTTAATTCCAATTGCAACGGGTGCGGTTAATATTGATGATGACATGTTTGACTTTGATATTTATGAAAATGTGAATGTCATGTCAATACATCAATCTAAAGGACTAGAATTTGATGTTGTAATTGTTGATGTGGGCTCTGATATTTATAATAATCAATCAACTACAGCTTTTAAGAGATTTCCAAAAAATGGGGGTTCTTCGTATAATATAGAAAAATATTTAAAGGTATATTCTCCATTAAATAATATTTTAGGTAGTATAAGTGGTGTTGATGAAGCATTCAATGATTTAATTAGGAGATATTTTGTTGCATATAGTAGATCAAAAACAATTTTGGTTCTCACTGGATTGACAAGTATGAAAGATGGATACAAGGGTGATTTCCAGAATAATATTTTTATTCAGAATATTGCAACGGGTTGGTCTCGGGATAAAGTATGGCATTGGATGAATTTGGAAAATATAATTCATATTTAATGTTTTTTAAAATAGTGGGGTTTATTATTTTTAAAAAAAGGGTTTTTTAAGAGTTTATCCGAGTTTATCCTCGGTATCTTTTTTCTCTTACTCCTCTTCCTTTTTTATTTCCTTGTTTTTTGTATCCAGATTTTGGTCTGGTTCTTCTGTTAGTTCCTTTTACTTTTGCCATTATTTAACCTCCTTATTTTATATTTTCTTAAAGTTATGACTCAATTAAACATCAAACTTCTTTTTTTTGCAATCCTTCACTTAACATTAAGTAAGTTCTCGATAAGATATTATATATATCTATATCTTAAAACAGTAATATATATTTAACTATTTTTTCATGATTTTTTCATTTTTATTTTAAAAGAATTAAATTTAAGACATAGATTGCAAGTGTATTTTTTTTCGTGTTTTGTTATATTTGATTAATTAAATTCTTTTTAATATTAGATACACCATACATAATATTATCTAATAAACATTTCAAGGTTTAATTGTTATGAAAGATTTAAATAAAGTTTTATGTTTAGTTGATGGAGAACATTATTTTCCAGTAACGAAATCCGCAATAGATAAATTGGAGGATAATGGCTATGATGTACAATCCTTATTATTTATTGGGGGTACAGAAAAGTTAAGAAATACTAATGTGGATGAAATAGAAAAAATGTTTGGTAAACCAGTTAGATTTGGTGAAGATCATTCAAAAATTCCATATGACTTAATTTCATCTTTAATTGAAGAATATGATGTGGATTCAGTAATGGATTTATCTGATGAACCGGTAGTTAATTATGAAAAAAGATTTAAAATTGCGACAGTAGTGTTACAGCAGGGGGTAATTTACCAGGGACCTGATTTTGAATTTAAACCATTGGAGGAGTATGATGTCTTGGAAAACCCTTCTTATAAAATATTGGGAACCGGTAAGCGAATTGGTAAAACAGCCGTATCCGCATATACTGCTCGTTTAATAAATTCAGAGGATAAATATGATCCATGTATAGTTGCTATGGGACGTGGTGGTCCTGAAGTACCAGAAATTGTACGTGGTGATAAAATAAAATTAACTCCACAATATCTTATGGAACAGTCAGATAAGGGTAAACATGCTGCATCAGATCATTGGGAGGATGCATTGCTTAGTCGTGTTCTTACAGTTGGTTGTAGAAGATGTGCTGGTGGAATGGCAGGACAAGTATACATTACAAATATGCTTGATGGAGCTAGGAAAACTAATGAATTGGATTGCAATTTAATTGCAATTGAGGGTAGTGGTTCAGCAATTCCGCCTATTAAAACGAATAAACAAATAGTATTAGTAGGTGCCAATCAACCTATTGAAACATTAACTGATTATTTTGGTCCCTATAGAATAAAATTAGCTGATTTAATTATTATTACTATGTGTGATGAAGTAATCTGTTCTAAGGAAAAATTGGATACTTTAATTAGTAACATACATGAAATTAATCCTAAGGCAGAAGTCATTCCTACAATATTTAGACCTGCTCCGGTTGAATCTATTGAGAATAAAAAAGTATTATTTGCTACAACCGCTCCTGAAACAGTTCAACCATTACTTAAAAGTTATTTGGAAGAGAATTTTAAATGTGAAGTTGTTTATATTTCTTCCCATTTATCAAATAGGCCTTTATTACAAGAGGATATTGATAAATATATTGACGATGTGGATATTATGTTGACAGAAATTAAAGCGGCTGCAATAGATGTTGCTACAAAAGATGCTTTAAGTAAAGGTTTGGATGTTGTTTTCTGTGATAATATTCCTATACCAATTAATGATTCTTATGATTTGGATAATGCTATAATGAACTTGGTACATTCTGCTGTTGAAGATTTTAATAAATAATCTTCTTTATTTTTTTCATCATTACCGTAAAGTATTTATATAAGTTCTAACACCCTTTGAAAGCATAAGTATATTATATATTAATAATATATATTATATCAGTTGGAAAAATAATTATAAAAATTATTATTATTTTAATTGAACTTTATTGATTATCATTTTTTATTAAATCAGTCTATGAAACACGGTTTTAGATTATTATTCATTAATTATTAAAAAAAATCAGTCTAAAGAAAAAATATATAATCTAAATTGGAGGATAATTAATATGGTACAACAAAACCAACAACCATTAATAATTCTTGGTGATGGATCAACCAGAACAAATGGTAGCCAAGCAACAAGAAATAACATAATGGCAGCTAAATTATTATCCAACTTATTAAAAACTACATTAGGTCCAAGAGGAATGGACAAAATGTTAGTAAATACCATTGGTGATGTTAAAATAACCAATGATGGATATACTGTATTAAAAGAAACCGAACCAGATCATCCTGCAGCTAAAATGGTAGTGGATTTAGCTAAAGTACAAGAAGATGAATGTGGGGATGGAACAACAACAGCAGTAGTATTAGTTGGAGAATTATTAAAACAAGCTGAAGTGTTAATTGAGCAAGGAATTGCAACTAATATAATAGTAAAAGGTTTTGAAGCAGCAAAAGACAAAACAATAGAAGTATTAGATGAAATTGCAATCGACGCTAATAAAGAAGAATTAATTGATGTTGCGGAAACTTCAATGTCTGGAAAAGGATCATTTGGTAACATAAGATCAATGGCAACAAAAATAGTTGACGCGTTACTTGACATTGAAGACAATGGTGAAATTGACCGTGACATGATAAAAATACGTAAAATCCATGGTGAAGCTACAGAAGATACTGAAATTACTCAAGGAGTAACAGTTGATAAAAATGTTTTAGAATCTGAAATGCCAAGGGATGTTAAAAATGCAAAAATAGCATTATTACAATATCCAATTGATGCAAGAGAATTACAAAACAGTGCTAAAATCAAATTAACAACTCCTGGAGAATATCAAGGATATCTTGATAAAGAAGCACAAATGCTTCAAGAAGAAGTACAAACATTAGTTGATGCTGGAGTAAACGTATTATTCAACAATAAAAAAATCAGTGATCTTGGTCAACATTATTTAACCAAAGCAGGAATACTTTCTGCAAAAAGGGTTAAAATTGGAGATTTAGAAAGATTAGCTAAAGCTACTGGTGGAACAATTGTTAACAATATACGTGAATTAACCAGTGATGACCTTGGTGAAGCAGGTCATGTATACGAACGTGAAGTATATGAAGACAGGGAATACATTTTCATTGAAGATTGTAAAAATCCTAACGTCTTAAATATTATCATTAGAGGTTCTACTAAACATATAACTGATGAATTAGAACAAGCAGTTAATGATGCTATAGGTGCAGTAATTGCAACTAGAAAAAATTCAAAAGTTCTCCCAGGAGGAGGAGCTTCTGATATAGCAGCTTCCAAAGAATTAAAAGACTATGCAAATACATTTAAAGATAAAAAACAATTAGCTGTAAATGCTTATGCTAAAGCATTAGAACAATTACCTTTAGCACTAGCTCAAAATGCTGGTCTTGATACAATAGATACTTTAACAGATCTTATTGCAGCTCAAAAAGATTCAACAAATATGGGTATAAATGTACTTAAAGGTGAAGTAACAGACATGGTAGAAGAAGGAATATTAGATTCTGAATCTACTAAAGCACTAATTGTCAAATCTGCTACAGAAATTGCAATAGAAGTATTACGTATTGATGATGTTCTAGCATCTAAACCAGAAACTCCAGTTGGAGGAGACATGCCTGGAACACCAAATCCATACTTATAAATAAGATATTTTTTTATCTTATTTTTTTATAATCTTCTTTTCATTAAACTATTTTTAATCAAATACATTATATTTTTATAATTTATTTTAACATAATTATAATTAATAAGAAATATTCAAACTAGTAATTGTGGAGGGTTAACTTGTTAGAAATTATTGATTTGAAAAGGGAAGATTTTTCAAAATATACTAAAAGAATTGAAATGAATTCAACAGAAGTTTTACAACCTGTACAAGAAATCATAGATAACGTAAAATTAAATAAAGATAAAGCATTGCATGATTATACTTTAAAATTTGATAAAGCAGACATTCAAGAGTTTAAAGTACCAACCGAAGTTATTGAAAAAAGTATTGAAAATATTAATCCTAAATTAAAACAGGCATTGATGGATGCACGTGATAATATTAGTAAATTCCATAAGGCTCAAGTTCCAGAAGATTGGACGATGGATGTCAAAGAAGGCGTTATGGCCGGACAAATTATCCGACCATTAAATAAGGTGGGTTGTTATATTCCTGGTGGTAGGGCTGCATATCCTTCTTCTATTTTAATGACAGTTATTCCTGCAAAAATTGCAGGAGTTAAAGAAATTATATGTTGTACACCTCCTGATAAAGATGGAAATATTAGTGATGAAATATTGGCAGCAGCATACATTGCAGGTGCAACTGATATTTACAAAGTTGGTGGAGCACAAGCAATAGCTGCTATGGCATATTCAACTGAATCTATTCCTAAAGTAGATAAAATTGTAGGTCCTGGAAATATATTTGTTGCTACGGCTAAAAAATTGGTCTATGGTGATGTGGATATTGAGTTTCCAGCAGGTCCTTCTGAAATGTTGGCATTAATTGATGAAACTGCAAATCCTAAATATATTGCTACTGAATTATTATCACAATCAGAACATGATCCTAATGCTGCAACAATTCTTGTTTCTACTTCAAGGAAAACTGCAGAAGATACTATATCCTATCTTTTAAAATATCTTGAAACTCAGAAAAGAAAAGAGATTATAGAAGAATCATTATCTAAGTATTGTCATATACTTGTAGCAGATAATATTGATGATGCTATTGATTTTACTAATGAATATGCTCCTGAACACTTAGTAATTGTAACTAAAGATCATTTCAAAACATTAGAATCAATTAATAATGCAGGTTCAATATTCCTTGGTAATCTTACTCCTGTTGCTGGTGGAGATTATGGAACAGGAACAAATCATGTATTACCAACAAGTGGTGGTTCAAGAATGTACTCTGGTTTATCTTCAGAATCATTCCTTAAAAAACCAACAATTCAAGAATTAACTCCAGAAGGTATAATGAATATTAAAGATATGGTTATTAATTTAGCTGAAGCTGAAGGATTATATGCTCACGCATTCAGTGTTAAAAAACGTATTGAAGATATTGATGAATAATCATCACCATATTTTTTTTCTTTTTTTTTACTAATGGTAATATTTAACATTTAAGAAAAACATATATAGATAATAATATTTATTTATGATTATTTTAATTCATTTTAATTTAAAAATATAACAGGTGAAACAGTGACAATATTTGATAAATGTAAAAGAACACATTATTCTAACGAAATAGGTCCAGAATTAGCAGGAGAAACAGTTAAAATAACTGGATGGGTACATGAAATAAGAGATCTTGGTGGAATAGTATTTGTATTAATCAGAGATAAAAATGGAATAACTCAATTAACAGCACCAAGTAAAAAACTATCTGAAGAAATGATGGCTGATGTACGTGCAGCTAGAAAAGAAACTATTATTACACTAACTGGAACTGTACAAGAATCAGCAAAAGCACCAAATGGTGTTGAAATTATACCATCTAACATCGACATAATTAATGTATCCAAATTACCATTACCATTAGACACTACAGAAAAAGTAGATGCAGAAATGGATACAAGATTAGATTCACGTTTTATGGATTTAAGAAAACATGATGTAAGTGCTATCTTCAAAATTAAAAATGAAATGTTACATACTACACGTAATTACTTCTATGATAATGACTTTACAGAAATAACCACACCAAAATTAGTTGCATCAGCAACAGAAGGTGGAACAGAATTATTCCCAATTACATACTTTGAAAAGGAAGCATTCCTAGGTCAAAGTCCACAACTGTATAAACAGATGATGATGGCAACAGGTCTTGACAATGTATTTGAAATAGGTCAAATTTTCAGAGCTGAAGAGCATGATACATTAAGACACTTAAACGAAGCATTATCCATAGATGCAGAAATGTCATTTAAGAGTCATGAAGATGCTATGGATTTATTAGAAGATTTAATACAACATATCTTATCTGATATACAAAATAATTGTACCAAAGAATTAGAAGATCTTAATCATGAATTGGATGTTCCATCAGAAGCTTTCCCAAAAGTAACCTATGATGAAGTTATAGACATAGTAAACAGTCAAGATGTAGAAATGAATTATGGGGAAGATTTAAACCGTGCAGCTGAAAAAGCATTAGGAGAAACAATGGGCAGCTATTATTTCATAACAGAATGGCCAACAGCAATCAAACCATTTTATGTAATGCCACTTGAAGATAATCCTGAAAAAAGTACAGCATTCGATTTAATGTATCGTGATCTGGAATTATCCAGTGGTGCACAACGTATACATGACTATGAATTATTATATAAACAAATAGAAGCTAAAGACTTAAATCCAGATTCATTTGGTAAATATTTAGATGCATTCCAATATGGTATGCCACCACATTCTGGTTGGGGATTAGGTGCTGACAGATTAACAATGGTAATCACAGGTGCTAAAAACATTAGAGAAACAGTATTATTCCCAAGGGATAGAAGACGATTAACTCCTTAAGTTAATCTTTATTTCTTTTTTTTTAAAAAATAGTATTAATGAAGAAATCATTCATTAATTTTTTTCTCAACATACAAATATAAACGTTCTTTTTCAAAATAGAAACTTTGATCTTCTTGTAATGATGTTGCAACTTCATATAACATTTTTTTCTTTTCTAAATTTAATAATCTATTAATAAAATCGTCATATTGAAGTTGGCTGGTTTCATCAGTATATACTCTATTTAAACCTTTTTCATCACTCCATTCCAGGCCGTCCCATGAATATAATTTATGGTGATTCATTTTTTCAATAACTAATCTAATGTTAACCTGGTAATCGTCAGTTTCATATTTTCCGTCTAATGCAATACAATCTATTTTCATTGTCATAAATAACAAAAATTCTCCTTATAATTTTTTTGCAACGATTCTAAGTGCATATTGTTCTTTAGTAATTTCTTCATTATCTTCCATAACCTTTAGTTGTTCCCAAAGATTTCCATGTACCATGAAATCATGTACTTTTGTAATAAAATCATCAAATTGATTTTTGTCTTCTTCTTTTTTAGGGGATAACTTACCTAAATCTATAAAATCCTTTTGCCAATTGGAACCATCAAAGAAGTAGTATGTGGTATCATAATCATTTTCAGTATTATAGTCAACTCTTAGATTAATATCATATTCTTCATACTCTAGGCTGCTTAATTTATATTCATATGTAACTTTCATAGTTTTTCCTCATCATTAACTATACTAATATTTGTTTAATCAAATATTTAAATAAGATTATTGATATAATAATAGTATATTTGTAAGGTGTTCAAGTGGAATTTAAAGATGTTGATGTTTATTCTCATGATGATTTTAATTATTTGATAACGTATTATAATCAAAAAAAATATGATATTTCATTTTTTAATGATGATGAAGTATTAGTTGAGAAGAAATCCTATGGAAAGTACACAACACACCTACTTATATTATTAGTAAGTGGATGGTTTAGTTTTGGATTGATTAATGTAATTTATTTATTTTACTGTTATTTATACAAAAGTCATTCATTGAAAATTATTTATCATCATGATGATAAAAAAATAGATTCTAAAAATAAACACAGTATTAAAGAAACTAAAAATATTGAGACTTTTTTAAATAGTAGTAAGTCAGTTAATCATTCTAAAAAGGTTAAATCTTCTGGAAAATATCCTACTGTTATCATTGACTTTCTGGAAAATGAAGAATAAGTATTATCTTTAAATTATTTTGTATTAACTAAGCAATATTTTATATATTAATCAAGATAAAAATAATATTATATTCATATAAAAATCTTCTCATAAATAAATTATTAAATTTTAAGGAGAATCACTCAATGAAGACAAGACTAAACGGTATTATAAAGAATTTAAATAATTCGATTAATACTACATCTTCAGTTCATAATATGTCCGTAGATGATAGTGATGGACAAACTCATAAGGTATATCAAGTTGATGAGGCTGGAGATTATATAGAAGAAACATATAAAGGTATAACAGTATATGTAAGGGAAAATTATCCTTATTATAACCCTCAGAATGATACAATTTATTATTCAAAAGAAGAAGAAGCTGAAGATTTATATCAAATTGCCAAGGAAATAACAGAACCTACTTTGCAAAAATTAGATATATAAACGGAAAGAAATTAAGTTTTTAATTTACTTATATTTTACTATTTTTTTAATACTTACTTTATTTAGAATCTAATCTCATTAAACATTATTTTATAATATTATTGTTTCAACATTATAATTATCCTCATATGGATGCAATGATTTCATATCAAATTTTTATTAGCCTAATTTATATCTTATTTTTTGATTTACCTAAATTCTTATTTTTATTTTTTCATTTTAATAATTTATTATTAGTTTAAACTAAATTAAATAATGTTTATATAGTATTTTCATTAAACACATTATTATAGGATGAATTTATTGTTATATTGGGTGTTTTAAAATGATATTTATTGAACAGAAAGAACTTGATTTTCTAAATAAATATTTGGATGGGAAAGAATTAAATCATGAATTGGTTGATTCATTGGTGGATGAATTAACATTTATTTTAGAGCAAAGCAGTGGTTTTGAAGGAGTTATTTATCAAGATATTGATGATGAAAATTATTATAGGATATACTTTGGATCTAGTGCTGTTGAAGTTTATTTAGATAATGGTAAGTTATTTGTTGATTTTGATGATACATGGTGTTTAAAGGAGAATATTATTAATTATGATTGGGTTTCTGTTGGAAAAGTTTGATATTATCATTTATTTTTTTAGAGATAAAAATTTTTAGGTATACCAAAACCTTTATATACTATGGAGTACAACATTTAATTGACTAAGAAGTTTAGGTAATCCTAAAAAATTTATCCACTCTAACACTTCTAGTCATAAGAGTTAAAAATAAAGACTAATCTAAGAATTAAAAAAAGACTATTACTCCTACAAAAAATGTGAATAAATAGTTAAAAATATTAAATCACCTATTATACAAAATTCATAGAAAGTCTGATAGAACTCACCACTCCTTATTAAATAAAACATAATATAACTTGTAAAAACATAAAGAAAATAAAAAACTCCCTAAATAAAAGCTCATTAAGAGCATTATTTTCTTTCTTACAATTTTATTTATTTTTCTAAAATTAACATATTATTTTTCATTCAATAGGTTTGCTCTTTTTTTTAGTATAACATTTAATCTATTAATTTTCTTTTTAACATATTATTTTTTCTAAAAAGGGATATTAAGTTTATATCCGTTAGAAGTTTTTATTGGTTATTCTGAGCTCATTTATAATTTTAGTTAAAATAATTAGTATGGTGGGAGGTTAAGGCGGGGTTATGATTTATCATAATATTTTTTTTAGTATTTTAAATTGCAGAAATCATTTCTAGCTTTGATCATTGTTTTAAGATTATTTATAGGAGTGTTTGGTGAGAGCATACATCCGGGGCTTAAAATATCTACTCCATTTGATAATACTTTAATAGTGTCCTGATATATCTCATTTTCTTTTTTTCTAAACAATGTGTTATCTGTTGAAATGTTTCCACATATACGGGTAGGAGTATTTAATTCCGCTTGTAATTGTTTTGCTGTAGAAATATTAATTTCCTCTGAAATACTGATTCCCTCAAAGTCACATGTAAGCATATCTTTTAGAATGGAATTTGTATCTCCACAGATGTGTAATATGGATGGACAATTACTATTATTTGATAATTCTTCTAAAGATGGTTTGATTATACGTTTAAATAATTTAGGATCTAAAATATTGGGAGTTGCATAAGGTTCATTTATGGTAATAACATCAACATTTAAGTCATTAAAGAAATTAATCTCTTCAAGTATTGCGGTTGTTATGGTATAAAGTGAATCTTCTATTCCCACAATATTATTATTTAAATGTTTTAGTATTTCATCTGATTTTGTTGAAAATATTAGTGAAAGTAATGAAAATGGGCCAGTTATTGAAGCCATTATTGGAATATCTTTATCATCATATTTTTCATGTAGGATATTAGTTGCTTTTTCTATTATAGGGAATCTTGCATTGTTTATAAAATCAGAGGGTATTTCAACATCCTCTAAACTATCAAATGGTGTTTTAATAATTTTGGATGAAATATCATTTTTAATTTTTAAATCACAACCCAACGCTTCTGCTTCAAAGTTCAAATCGAATGGAAGCGTTAATGCTTCAAATCCTACATATTCATATCCAATTGATGCTATATTAGCTATTTCTTCAGCTTCATAATGTCCTCTAGGAAATTCTATTTTCATTTGATTGATGATTTTTGTAAGAATTACTGTTGAGAAGGTAATGCATGGTAAATAACTAATTTCTTTTAAGGTTAATGCATTATGTAGATTATCTTTAATATTAATTTTCATCACTGGGGAGATTTGATTTTCTAAAAAAATATAAAGTTAGGAAATTATATACCGAAGTATTCATTTCTAGCTTCTATCATTGCTCTAACATTTTGTGCTGGAGATAATGGTGCAATCATACATGCTGGTAAGACTACATTTACATTTTTCTCTAATGCAGTTGTAACTTCTGCTTTAACATCTGCTGGTGATTTCATGAATAATGTATCGGTTACAGATATGTTTCCACATACAACTGTGTCGGAACCAAGTTTTTCACGTGTAGCCTGAGCATCATCTAGGTTTACATCATCTGCTATACTTACACCTTGGTAACCACAGCTCATCATGTTTTCAAGTTGTGGAAGTGAATTTCCACATACGTGTAATACCATTGGTATGTCTGATGCATCGGTTAATTCTTCGTGTAATGGGTTTAATAAACGTTCGAATAATGGTGGTGCAAGTAGTTCTGGTGCTCCATTTGGTTCATACAGTACAATTGCATCCATACCTAGTTCGTTGTATAATTCAACTTGTTCGGTTAATGCCATAGTCATTTCATCTAATGCATCTTCAACTGTATTTACTTTGGTGTTAACATCTTTTAGTACACCTTCAATACCAAGACATTGTCCTAATACAGTTATAGGTCCACTCATTGCACCTACGATAGGTACATCATCATATTTGTCTTGTAATATTTTTGTTGCTTCAATCATTGCAGGGAATCTTGCGTTGTGTATAAAATCAGGGTCTGCTTCAAAGTCGTCTATAGTGAATGGGCAGTTTGTGGTTTGTGATGAGTTATCATGGTCTGTTAATAATACTTCACATCCTAATGCTTCTGCTTCAAAACATAAATCGAATGGTAATACCATACTTTCTAATCCAACATGTTCATATGCACTTGCCGCAATTTTTGCCATGTCTTCAGCATCAGTATGTCCTTTAGGCCAGGATACGCCTTCTTTTTCCATAAGTTCAATCATACATGTTGCAGGGAAAGATCCAACAGGGGTAATTTCATTATCTTCTGTAGTTAATGCTGCTATTAAATTATCTTTTAAATTTAAATCCATTTTAATCACATAATATTTTTGAAAGTCCATATGGTCATCTGATAAATCAGGTTAAATCAACCATATTTTAAAACTTAACTAAAATTCTTTAATTTCAATAACCACATGAATTTCTAATTATTATTATGATTAAGCTATTATTTATAGTTTTTATAAAATATTAAGACAAATTAAACTTTAATTATCAAAATAATCTATTTTAATCAATTTTATATTTTTCATTCATATTTTTTTACTTTATTATTTTTTTATGATATAAATTTTAAAATCACAAGTTAATTTTAAAATAAGTACTAAATTTAATAGAATATTATGTTCTAATAAATATATTGTTAACTTTCAAAGTGATGATTAATTTGCATTATTCAATAGTTTTAAAAAAATATATCATTAGATAAATTAATGATGTTCAATACAATAATAAAAAAAATCAATGATGTCAAGTTAAGATTTTTCTCTCATATTTGCACTTATTTTTGTTTTTATAACTTATTTTTACTTTAATTTTATTTAATTCTTCCTATTATTTAATTTTATTAAATATAATAAGTATATATTTTATAATAGTTATTTTTAAGTATTATTCATAGTTAATTTTATATATTATTAGTTATATAATATTATATGGTGAATTGATGTATTGTTTGTATTTATTTTTTATTATTATTTTGTGTGAATTTGATTGATTTAATTTTGGTGTTGTTTATGTCTTTATGTGATGTTTTATCAGTTAGTATGGGAAATTTTAATAGTTATGTTTGTGATAAATATATTTTAGTTGATAATAAAATTCGTAATCGTAAGTTGCCTCCAGAATGTATTATGAAGTATATTCTTTGGAATCGTGGACGTACGACTGCTTTGGAGGCTTTGTATTTTATGGAGGAATATTGGGGTGAAATGGATATGGATGTTACTAAACAAGCTATTTCTCAAAGGAGGATGATTATTGATCCTCAAGCTTATATTGATATTAATGATGACTTGATACGGGAAATTTATAAGAAACCTGAAGAGTTGAAAACATTCAAAGGTTTTTATTTAACTGCTGCTGATGGTTCTATATTTGATTTACCGAATTATCCTACGGTTCGTGAAGATTTTGGTATTGAAGATAATATTGATCATTCCAAACATACGGCTACTGCCAGAGTATCTACAATGGTTGATGTACTTAATGAATTTATCATTAGTTCTGCTATTAGTAACAGAAAATACGGGGAAGTTAAACATGCTATTAATCATTTAGAAGATGCTAAAGATAAAATAGATCTTAAAAAGACAATAACAATATATGATAGAGGGTATCCTTCCAAAGATTTAATTTTAAAAACAATGGACTTAAACTCATTTTTTGTTATACGTCTTAAAAAAGACACATTCAAAGAACAAAGAGAAAAATTAACTACAGATGATGAAATAATCGAAGTAGCCATTGATAAAGATTATCTGAGAAGAATATCAGATAATGAAATAAAAAAATTAGCAAAAAAGCAAGATAAAATAAAATTACGAATAATAACCATCCCATTATCATCTGGAGAAATAGAAACCCTCGCAACAAATGTTTTTGATAAAACATTTACAATAGATGACTTTAAACTGATATACAACAAAAGGTGGGGAATTGAAACCAACTATGATAAATTAAAAAATAAACTACAAACCGAAAACTTCAGCGGAAGAAGAAAAATCATAATCGAACAAGATTTTTACTCAGACATATACGTATTCAACATAGCAACAATAGTAAAACATGATGTAAACCAAGAAATAGAACAAAAACGAAGAAACAATAAAAAATACAAATACAAGGACTACCAAGCAAACTTCAACATAGCAGTAGGATTGGTAAAAAAAGAATTACTAAACCTAATAAACACTGATAAAGAAAAACAACAACAAACAATAACAAAAATAATCAAAATACTACAAAAACACCTAATACCCATAAAAGAAGAAATTAAATCAACCAACAGAGAACCAGTAGACTACGGACATAAATTCACAGACAACAACAAAAGATCATTCTAAAAATAAAAACAACAAAACTTTAAAAAAATAGTATTCACACAAATATTCCCTTAACTTGACAGCATTGAAAAAAAATATAGAATTAATAAATAATTAATAATAATAAAAAGATAATGGTATGAAAATTATAAAAAAAAGTAGTAATTTAAGAATCATTGTTTAAAGTAGTATATTTATCTTCACTTAAAGATTCTATTTCATCAAATAATTCATTACCCCATTTAATAATTTTTGGATCGTGTGAAATAATCCCTGCATTTGTATCATAGGTAATATCACTGTTATATAATACAAACATAGCTTCAGTTTCGCTAATGGCCAGAGATAAATGCATATTTTCAATGGATTTAATCATGATTGTTCTATTTCTAAGTGGGTTATTATCTTTTTCATTTTTATTTTTGATAAGGTACTCTTTAATGTTTGAAGGAACAATGATTTTAAGGTTTGTTTTGGTTGTTGCATCAATCTGTGTGGTTTTTCTAAATTCAGGATGAACATGTGTAAAAATTACTTTTACAGTACCATCACTAGTCATATTTTTAGTAAAATTATTTACTACTTTATATGGATTTAATGGCGTGTTATGTATTATTTCATAATTATCACTCAAAGGTAATTCCTCAAGGATATTCAATTTGTTATTTTTAACAAAATGCATGTTAATGTATTCTTCAGATGCATTAACAATTTCTATAATTTTATTAAGATATAATATGTTAATCATCTTTTTCTTCACTGAATTTTTAATATGGTATTTGTCATTAAATTTAGTTATCAATCCATTTTTTTCTAATTGTTTAATGTTACTTGAGATAGAACCATAATTTATTCCTTTGTCACTTAATTCTCTGGCATTAAGATCACATTTGCACAAATTTGCGAGTATTTTTAATTTTATTTCAGAACGAACCATAAATTTAATCTCTTTTTGTATGGCATCATACTCAGTTGTATCACTTAACATTATTTTCCCACATTATCGTTATAGTTAAATATATATTTTTTTTCAATAATATTATCTAAGCAGATATCCTTTAATTTTGCTTGAATATTGATAAAAATATCCTTATTATTAATCATAATGGTTACATATAGTATTTAATCTTTAAAAAATATAATAATATATATATATGTATATTTAATAAATAGTGGAGGGTGATAAGTTGGGTTCTGATGAAAATATATTATTTAATCAAAAATCATTTGAGGATATTCAGTACTTTTTAACAGGTTCTTTTAGGGTTGAAATATTGTTAGAGTTGTATGAATCTGATAAAACAGTAAAAGACCTTAAAGAAATATTAAATAAATCTGAAAGTAATATTTTGCACTATTTAAAAGATTTTGAGGAAAAAGAATTAATTGAAAGAAATAAAGAAGAATATACGCTATCATCTAAAGGATATTTTATAATTAGGCATATTGTTAAATTAATTAGCAATTGGGGTTCAATTAACGCAAACCTAGATTTTTGGGATAATCACCTTTATGATAATTTACCATTGCCATTTGTTTTAAATATGGACTTATGGGATAATTCTAAAATAATAGCAAATGATAACTTGGATTATAATAAACCATCTCACATATATTCAGATTTAATATCTCATTCAAAATATATTAAAGTCATACTGCCAGTATTATCTGCTTATCATTTGGATGCTATATTAAGCTCTGTAGAAAACAACAATGGAAAATTAGATTTGATAACATCTAATTTATTATTAAAAAATCTATATACTTCTGAATTTCATGAACGATTTTTCAAATTAAAATCACAGGGAAAAATAAGGGTCTGGTCTACAAAACAAAGTAAAAATGTAAATAAATTTTTAACATGTACAGAGAACTTCTCCTCATTATATTTAATACATGACAACGGGGTATATGATGATTCTAAGATGTTACTAAATGATGAAGAATCTAACGTTAAAAAAGTAAATGAATTATTTGATTTGTATAAAGAAACAATCAATCCTCAATAACTTCTTTTTTTTATTTTAACTATATGTAATTTTAATATTTTAATTTAAAGTTAATATAATTGGATTATTCTCATTATAATGGTTCTAAAAACTTATTAAGTAAGATAAAGTAAAATATGAAAAAAGGGGGTAATTATGGAAAATTAAAATGATTTACACTTTTAAGGTATTTTCTATTTATTCTTCTTCATTAAACTTTCAGGATTTTCCAAATAGTTTTCTATTTTTTCATAAAACAATTTAAAATGATATCCAAATATAAATACATGGCTTGCTGTTAACGAAACAGGTATTTTTCCATCTACTAATTTACCCCAACTTATAACTGGCATTATCTGATTAGAGGATGCAATTATATTGGTCATTGAATCAAAATTTATCCAAGGAATACACGATAAATTACAAATAGGTAACATGTCTCTTAATGTTGGCTCTACAAGAAACTGGCTGTCTTCAATATTATCTTTTTTATTTTCAATAATGTTATTCCATTTTTCTAAAGATTTTTCCTCTGATAAGGGTTTTATTTCTATTTCTCTTATGGAATGATCTTCTTGCATTATAGGACTTACAGCATTTATCTTATCATACTCATATATTTTTCCATCTATAATTCTACGTTTAAATTCAGGAATTTCATTGATAGCTTCAAGAATACATGCTACTGTCATATTAAAAAAGGGAATATTATTTTCTTTAGCAAAATCATATGTTTTTTGAGCATTTACTCGTACAGTCATTGAATAACGTGATGTTAAAAAATCTTGAAAAGGTAATTCGTCAACTTCAATATCTAATCTTGTTTTATCATATTCTATCATTTTATTGGTCCCTGTATTATATATTAATCTATTTGTACTTTAAATTATAAAACTATTATGTAAAAAGAGATGTAACTTTAATGAATAGGGATATATGTATTTAATAATCGTATTTGCAAATTTAGTTAGTCTATTTTTTTTGGAAGTCAATGTTTTATAAAGTTTTATATACATACTACTTCATTTTTTTAATAAAATGTTAATTGTTAAAGATTATTAAAAAGCAACTGTTCCATATACATGTAATGTTATATTTATCCTATTTTTTTCATAGTTTGTATTTGAAATATTTGAGCTTCAACAATAGGTCATGTTATAGTATCTAAGTTAAGTGTATGGCAAAAGGGAGTATTGAATCTATGATATCGATTTTGATGGATTTAATAATGTATTGTAACTAATTATGGAGATTAAATATTATAACTACCATTTATCTATATTATTATGGGCTATGGTAATAAATACTTATTGATTATACTTTTTTTATTAATTTCTATTATATATTGTCGCAATAACCTTTTTTTAGTTTTTCATTTTTTCAAAGTAGAGATTGATTTGTTTATTTAAAAAAATTAAAATTATTATATTGGATATTTCAATTATTAATTCATATATTCTCTTTAAATTATAAAAATAGTGTTATATACTACTTTTTTTAAATTTAAAATATAAATATTTAGCAGATTCCTCAAATATCTATTATTCATGATTTATTTTTTTCATTCATAAAATATTTTTTTTTGAAAAATTTCTATTTAATTGAAATAACAATGGATTTTTTCCAATAAAATCAAAAAAATACAGGATATTCATTATTCATTAGTGCTAAGCTTATTAGAAAAATAATAGATAATTATATAAATAAAAATATACAAAAAACTTATTAATTAAATAGATTATTAAATTGTGCTGAAAAATTTCATAACCTATTTAATTATATATTTAAATTTATAGATAAGATGTGATTGATATGGATAAATGTGCAATATTTCTGTTCATGACAGTACTATTCATTAGTTTAACCATAGTTTCAGCAGAAGAAGTATCGCAAGATACTGTAGATATCCAAACAACAGATACAATTCAACAAACATCTTCAACAAGTCATCAGGTACAAGCAGTATCTGATAATAATAATCAAAAAGAAAATATAAAGATATCGAACAAATCTTCGAATAGTACTCAGAAACAGGAAACAAATGTAATTCATAAAGAAAAAACTAATAATTTGAAGGCTGATGCAAGTCAAGATTTAAGTGCAATTGAATCAAGCACAAAAACAAAATTAGAAAATGCATTCAGTCAAGCAAAAATAGAAATAGATAATGCTCAATCAACTTATGAAAAAGAACAAATACCTGATTCTGTTAAAGAAATAGCTAATCAAATAGCTACAGAAGCAGAAAGGGCAGAAAGAATATATGCAGAAAGTGGGGATCAAAGCTTAATTGATACATTAAATAAGATTAGAAATTATGCAGGGTATGCTGATTTACTCATACACCCTGAAAAATTAACAGATCCTGAATGGGCTTCTCGTTATAGGACACGTCCATTAGATAAAATAGGGGATAAATATAACTTATTCACTATAGTTGCTCAGAGACTTAATGGTACTCAAGACTCTGTGTATATTAACTTAACAAGTGATGAATTCCAAAACTTATACAATGATGTTGGTGAAATACATCATCCTGGAGAATTTGATAAGTATGGGAATGTTCAATTGGTTAATAAAACAAACTTTATAAGTATTGTACCCGATCCAACACAAATTGAATTAATACCATTTCCATTTGCAAGAATATACTTAGAAGACTCTTATAAAAGAGGTTTCCCATATACACAAACATTTGCTAGTTGTGCAAATGCTTCTGATGGATGGTATCATGTATATGGATCAACATTAACTAAATCAACATATTTCAATTATACGCTTGGTGAAATGGTTGAAGGTAATTCGGGTATAGCTTTCTGGAAAATGATAAAAACAAATAATTCTAATATGAAATATGTTTTAACTGAAGAAAGATACTATCCTGATAGTGATGGTCATCCACCATACAATATGCCAGCAGAAAACGGGGATGATAATGGTATTTACTTCGTAGGATATGTAATTAAAAGTGAAACTGGTGGAATTCACATTGATGGGGTAATTGTAGAATATCGTGTTCCTGAAGATACTCATGATGTAAACTTCACTGTTAAAAAAGTATGGAATGATTCAAATAATCAGGATGGTCTAAGATCAAATACAATAACTGTAGAATTATTAGCTGATGGAGAAAAATACGGTAATCATATAGTTTTACATAAAAATAATAATTGGACATATGCTTATGTGAATTTACCTAGATACAACGCTAATCGTGAAGAAATAGTGTACACAATCCACGAATTAAGTATACCTACAGGATACAGAGTATCTTATGACAATTATACAATAACTAACACTCATATTCCTGAAACTAAGAACATAGAAGTCTTAAAAGAATGGAATGATGATTATAACCGTGATGGTTTAAGGCCTGGTAGTGTTACTGTGGATTTATATGCAAATAACGTGTTAAAAGATACAGTTGTAATAAATGCAAGTAACTGGAGGTACACATTTAATAATTTACCAGTATACAGTAATGGTAATAAAATAAACTATACAATACAAGAAAGAAGTGTAAACGGATACACTACAACTATACGTAATGTATCAAATGACTTTATAATAACTAACTCATACACACCTCGTGTAAGAAATGTGACTGTTAAAAAAGTATGGAATGATAGTAATAATCAGGATGGAATTAGACCTAATAGTATTACTGTCCAGTTATTGAAGGATGAAACTCCATATCTTGATGCAGTTACATTAAATAGTAATAATAATTGGACATACACATTTAATAATATTCCAGTAAATCAAAACGGTAAAGCAATTACATACACAGCAATTGAAACAAACATCCCAAGTGGATATAATGCTACTAATAATGGTTTAACTATTACTAATACTCATATTCCTGAAGTAACTCAGTTAAATGTGTTAAAAGTTTGGAATGATGATTCCAATCGTGATGGTTTAAGACCTAGTGGTGTTACTGTGGATTTATATGCAAATAATGTGTTAAAAGATACAGTTGTAATAAATGCAAGTAACTGGAGGTACACATTTAATAATTTACCAGTATACAGTAATGGTAATAAGATAAATTATACTGTTAATGAGAGAAGTATATCTGGTTATAATTCAACAGTAAGTAACAATAACAGAGAATTTACAATTACTAACACTCGTATCCCTAGTGTGAGGAATGTGTCTGTTAGAAAAGTATGGAATGATAGTAATAATCAAGATGGAATTAGGCCGAATAGTATTTCTGTTCAGTTATTGAAGGATGAGACTCCATATCTTGATGCTGTTACATTAAATAGTAATAATAATTGGACTTATACTTTCAATAATTTACCGGTTAATCAAAATGGTAAAGCTATAAGATACACGGCAATTGAAAATGGAATTCCAGCAGGTTATACTACTGTTAATGACGGTTTAACCATTACTAATACTCATATTCCTGAAGTAACTCAGTTAAATGTGTTAAAAGTTTGGAATGATGATCATAATCGTGATGGTTTAAGACCTGGTAGTGTTACTGTGGATTTATATGCAAATAATGTGTTAAAAGATACAGTTGTAATAAATGCAAGTAACTGGAGGTACACATTTAATAATTTACCAGTATACAGTAATGGTAATAAGATAAATTATACTGTTAATGAGAGAAGTATATCTGGTTATAATTCAACAGTAAGTAACAATAACAGAGAATTTACAATTACTAACACTCGTATCCCTAGTGTGAGGAATGTGTCTGTTAGAAAAGTATGGAATGATAGTAATAATCAAGATGGAATTAGGCCGAATAGTATTTCTGTTCAGTTATTGAAGGATGAGACTCCATATCTTGATGCTGTTACATTAAATAGTAATAATAATTGGACTTATACTTTCAATAATTTACCGGTTAATCAAAATGGTAAAGCTATAAGATACACGGCAATTGAAAATGGAATTCCGGCAGGTTATACTGCTGTTAATGACGGTTTAACCATTACTAATACTCATATTCCTGAAAAAACTCAAATAGAAGTCTTTAAAGAATGGAAAGATGATTATAACCGTGATGGAATAAGACCTGGATCAGTTACAGTCAACCTATTAGCAGATGATGAAGTAATAGATGAAATTTCATTAAATTCTGATAATCAATGGAGACATAACTTTGAAGGTCTAAACGTATACAAAGATGGTAAAAAAATAACATACACAGTAAAAGAAAATTCAATAGCAAATTATACAACTACAATAACAAACGATAATGGAAATTTCATAATCATAAATAGTCACACACCACTTGTAAAAGAATTAAATGTAATAAAAGTATGGAACGACCACGAAAATGAACATGAAACAAGACCAGACTCAGTACAAGTACAACTATTTGCTAATGGAGAAAAATATGGAGATTCTATTAATTTAGATGCAGAAACAGATTGGAAATACACATTCACCAATTTACCAGTAAACTTTGATGGTAAAGAAATATTCTATGTAGTAAAAGAAGTAATCTTACCAGAAGAATATTACAATACTATAGAATTTACTGCAGAAAATGAAATTACAATAACTAACATTTTCGATCCAGAACATGCACACGTTAAAGTAATAAAAGAATGGAATGACAATCACAACAGTGATGGATTAAGACCATCTTCAATACAAGTACAATTATATGCAAATGGTGAAAAACAAGGAGAACCAGTAACTCTTAGCCAAAGTAACTATTGGAGATACTCCTTTGAAAATCTACTTAAATACATTAGTAATGTTGAAGTAGAATACACAGTTGAAGAAGTAACAGAAACAGCAGGATATAACTCAACTACCCAAACTCTAGCAAAAAATGAATATGCTATAGTAAATACACACATTCCAGAAAAAATAAACATAACAATTAATAAAGTATGGAATGATGGTGATAATCAAGATGGACTAAGACCAGAAACAACTACAATCGACTTATTAGCTAATGGTGAAATAGTTGATAGTGTAGTTTTATCTGATTCAAATGATTGGACTTATACTTTCGTTGATCTTGATAAGAATTATGATGGTAGTTTGATTAATTATACTGTTAATGAGGTTGGTATGCCTGATGGTTATACTGTGTCTTATGATGGTTATACTATTACTAATACTCATGTTCCTGAGGTTATTGAGTTACATGTTGTTAAAGAGTGGATTGCTAATTTCAATCAGGATGGTTTAAGACCTGATTCTGTTGAGGTGCAATTGAATGTGGGTGATGAGGTAATTGAGACTGTTTCATTGTCTGAAGGTAATAATTGGACTTATATTTTCCGTGAGTTACCTAGATTTGCTGATGGAAGTGAAATAGAGTATACTGTTACTGAAACTCCTGTTCCAGGTTATACAACAACAGTTGTAAACAATGATAATAAGGTAATTATTAGAAATGTTCATATTCCTGAAACAATCAACATAACAATTAA
>SUTR01000008.1:0-4404 GCA_015062825.1 Methanosphaera stadtmanae | reverse complement strand
ACAACAGTTGTAAACAATGATAATAAGGTAATTATTAGAAATGTTCATATTCCTGAAACAATCAACATAACAATTAACAAAGTATGGAATGACAATGACAACCAAGATGCACTAAGACCAGATTATGTAACAATAGAACTCTTAGCAAATGGTGAAAAAATAAGAACAGTAAACTTATCCGAATCAAACCATTGGACAAACACATTCACAGACCTTAACAAATACCACAATGGAACATTAATAAATTATACAACAAATGAATTAGAAACACCAGAAGGATACACAGTAACATATGATGGATACACAATAACAAATACACACATACCAGAAACAATAGATATAATAGTAATTGTAACATGGGATGATCTTGATAACATAGATGAAATAAGACCAGATAATGTAACAATTATAATCTATGCTAATGGTGAACCAATAGAAAACAGAACAGTAAATCCAAAAGATGACTGGAGAAGTGTATTTGAGGATTTACCAAAATATGAAAATGGAACACTGATTAATTACACAGCAGATGAAATATTACCAGATGGATACACAAGAACAATAGAAATAAATGAATACAAAATAATCATCAATAACATACACAGACCAGAACTAATAAACATAACAGTTCAAAAAGTATGGGATGATGATAATAACAGAGATAACATAAGACCACAAAATATTACAGTAGTATTACTGACTGATGGAAAAGAAAATGCAACAGTAACATTGTCTGCTCAAGATAATTGGGAATACTTATTCATCAACCTTCCTAAGACTAAAAAAGGTGTAGAAATAGTATATACCATTAAAGAAATAGACAATATAAACAATTACACAACAACTTATGAAGGATTCACAATAACCAACAAACATGAACCAGAAACAGTAAACCTAACAGTAAATGTTATATGGGATGATCTTGATGATATTGATGAAATCAGACCAGATAATGTAACAATTATAATTTATGCTGATGGTGAACCAATAGAAAACAGAACAATAACTCCTGACGATGATTGGAAAACCATATTTGAGGATTTACCAAAATATGATAATGGAACAGTGATTAATTACACAGCAGATGAAATATTACCAGATGGATACACAAAAACCATAGACATAAATGACAATGAAGTAAACATCACAAACATACACAGACCAGAAGAAAAAGTAAATATAACTGTTATAGTAGAATGGGATGATCTTGATGACCAAGATGGAATCAGACCAGATAATGTAACAATTATAATTTATGCTGATGGTGAACCAATAATTAACAAAACAATAACTCCAGATGATAATTGGACATCCATATTTGAAGACTTACCAAAATACAAAGATGGAAATGAAATCAATTACACAGCAGATGAAATATTACCAGATGGATACACAAAAACCATAGACATAAATGACAATGTAATAACCATAACAAACATACACAGACCAGAAACCATTGATATTACAGTAGATATTGTATGGGATGATCTTGATGACCAAGATGGAATCAGACCAGACAATGTAACCATAATATTATACGAAAATGGTAAACCAATACAAAATATTACAGTAACCAAAGACACATGGAACACAGTATTTGAAAATCTACCAAAATACAAAGATGGAAATGAAATCAACTACACAATAGATGAAGTATTACCAAACGGATATACAAAAACTATAGATGTTGATGGAACACATTTCACAGTAACTAACATACACCGTCCAGAAACAAAAGATATTCCAGTAACAATAAAATGGGATGATTTAGAAGATATTGATGGAATCAGACCAGGAAATGTAACATTAATATTATATGCTGATGGAAAAGAAGTAAGTAGAATAACAGTTACTCCAGAAGACAATTGGAAAACAATATTTGAAAACTTACCAAAATATGCAAACGGCAAAGAAATAAAATACACAGTTGATGAAGTACTACCAAATGGCTATACAAAAACAATAAACGAAACAGAAGAAGGATTTATAATAACAAACATACACAGACCACAACTAGTATGGACATGGAAATTGGTTGAAATAATCCAAGAAGATGAACCAAATGACAATCCAGATAACATAACTCCAACTGACAAACCAACAGGAAAAATAGACAAACAACAACCAAGAACAAATAAACAATTTACAAGATATAATAACGCAAAAACATACTCAAACTATGCTAGATACAACAGATACAACAGATACAATAACTATAACAGATATTCAAGATATAACAGAGGATACAATAACAAAGTTGTACCAACAATATCCAAACGCTTATACAGATTATACATACAACTGTACAACCAATATCTTGAAGGAAAAATATCCTTAGCAGACTTCATAGTCATATTAGAAAAAGAAGGATTAGATCCACAAATACTTAACTTCAATGAAGATGGAACAATCACAATAGATTATGACAGTCTAGAAAAAGTACCAGACAAGATAACAGTACAATACAAAAATGATAACATACCAACAACAAGTGATGAAATAGACACTAGCAACCCAGACAATAACGAAGCACCAGTAATAGACTCTGGTGAAGTAAAAGTACCAACAACTACACAATCAAGCAGTAACTCAAATAATGGCCAATCCAGTAGTTCACAGTCAAGTCCTTCACAGTCAAGTAGTTCACAGTCAAGTGATGCAGAATAATAATACATAGAAGAATTCATTTCTTCTTTTTAACTTTTTTTTATAGAGAGAGTATTTGACAAAACTATTTTTTTGAATTTTTTAGTATTACTTTTTTTTAAGATCCTTTTTAATTTCTTGATTTTCTATTTTATTTTTTCATTGCATTTAACTTTATTTTTATTATAATTCATTATTTATTTTTTATAGGCTTTATTGTTCTTCTATTATCTGTAATATTTAAATAATAGTTATTATATATATTTATATGGAGTTTTAAAAATATTTTGGTGTTTATTTATGGTTAAGAAAGTTATTGATAATGTTCAGACTCGTTTTGTCTATACTAGGTTAGATGAAGGAATTCATGGGGATGATTGTTCTCGTTTTCTTGTACGGTTTGTTGATATGTTTTATCCTGTTTTGGATCTTGATGAAGTGGGAGGATTGCCTGGTTGTCCTTCATATCCTCCTCGTGAAATGTTTAAATTAGTAATTTATGGTTTTTATAGGGGTGTAACTAGTATTGAAATGTTATCTGAAATGGCTGAGTTTCATCAAATCTATCGTTATGTTTCAGGAGATATTAAACCTTCTAGTAGAATTATTCGAAGATTTATTCAAAAATATGGAGTTTATTTTAAAATTTTGTTAGGTTGTTCGCTTATTTTTGCTAATGAGATTAATTTAACTGATTTTAATCATGTAGCAGTTGATGGCAGTATTAAAAAAGCAGATAACAATCGTTTCAATGTTATACATAAAGATGATATGGAAATATTAATTAAATATTATGAAGGGGACTTTTTATCTGTTGAAGAGTTAAATAAACTTAGAAAACCAGCAAAAAGGTTCATTGTAAAAGAAGATATGGGCTGTGAAGATAAAATAGAATTATTATATGAAATGAAAACACAATTAACAATGTCTGGACAAGATACAATACCTGTTAATGATATAGAATCCCGTTGGATGCAAAATAAGGACGGACAAAGTCAAATATCATACAACATACAATCAGCAGTAGACACCAATACAAAGTTAATATGTGCTGTTAACATCACACAAAACCCTACAGACCACGATGAACTATCATAAATAGTAGAAAAAACCATAGAAAACATAAAACAAGATCCAAAGATGATTAGTGCAGATACAGGATATCATAACGCCACATCAATTGAATATTTACATAAAAAAGGAATAACACCAATAATATATGATAGAAAACAAACACGAAAAGAACAAGACAAAATAAGCTCTAATCCTTATCATAAAGACCATTTTCAATATAATTACAAAGAAGACACATACACCTGCCCAGAAAAACAAACATTACACTTTAAATACCAATATGAACGACCAGCCCAAAAAGAAGGCAAACCCAACAGAATAGAACGCAAATACATGAACTACGAAGCATGTAAAAACTGTCCATCACTACAAAAATGCACCAACAGCAGTCACAGAATAATATCTGAATTCGCAAACGAAAATACACTAAAATTAAAACAATATATTGACACCAAAGAAGCACAAAATGAATACAAAAAACGAGGAAGTACAGTAGAAGCACCATTTGGAATATTAAAAATATTCTACAACTACAACAACCTAAGAACACATGGAATACAACAAACAGAAAACATAATGAACTTATGTGCATTATCACATAATATAAAAAGATTATACAACATAAAACACAACATACTCAACGAAATAACAGAAATAGACAACTTCCTAGAAAAACTATCAACA
>SUTR01000104.1 GCA_015062825.1 Methanosphaera stadtmanae | reverse complement strand
TTTATGCAATAATTTCTAATTAAAGTATCGATAACACTTTAATTTCTGATTTAAGCAACCTGATTTTCAACAGCAACATATCCCTTTTTTATATTTAATAAAAATGGAAATTTGGGATTATTATATTACACATGTTATATAAAAACATTTTTCACAAAAAAAAATTCATAATCCCACACCCCTTTCCTCAACAAGATCACATCAATAGTTAGTGTTAGGAAAATTAATCCTTTTTCTTGTTTTTATGAAATAAAAATATACAAAATAGTGATGAAAAATAAAAATACTAATTAAACAATTTTTTTAAAGGAAAATAAATATGGATGTTAATATATATACTCTACTTGGTCAGTTAATGGTTTTATTAATCGTTATACTGCTAATTCTTATAATAATTACGTTAATTCTTGGATTGTATACCATAAAAATGGATAGGCTGATTTTTCCAAGGCTGTTGTTATTTACACTAAACATAACTCAGTCATCTATCAGATATATTCTAAGATTTTTCAAGCTGGATGAATTGATGATAGACAGAATAAGCATTGACTTAAGAAACAAGATTAATGAGGAAAAGTTTGAGCAGCTTGATGCAAAGGACGTTATAATGGTATTGCCTCATTGTCTTCGTATAAATTCATGTCCTGCAGTTCTTGGCCCTTCAGGTCTTGAATGTGTAAAATGTGGCAAATGTTCCATTGGTATAATTAAGGAAGTTGCCGACAAAAAGGGTATTGATCTTTATATCGTACCCGGTTCAACATTCATCAAGAATGTTGTAAAGAAAAGGCCGTTTAAGGGTGTTATTGGTATTGCATGTCCGATTGACTTGAACAATGCAATGACGGCACTCGAGAATTTTACACCACAGGGAGTATATCTGCTCAAGGATGGATGTATAGAAACCCTCGTTGATGTGGATGAGGTAATAGAGTTAATGAATAGAACACAGCCTCAAAGAAGTTACACTAAAGAGAGTATATTGAAAAGTGGGGGTTAGGTTAATTAAAAGTTTGGATTAAAAAAGGTGGAGAATTTATATTTCTTCTCCATTAATCATCATTCTTGGTTGTCCTCTTCTGCGACAACAACGTCCTCTCTGATGTCCACCGTGATGGGCTTCATCTTTTCCACAGTTTTTGCCATGGTCGTGTCCGTGGCCATGTTCTTTTTTACAATTTTTTTCTTCGTTGTCTTCACATTTTTCTTCTAGTGGTCTTCCACAACATCTTTTACCGTCTTCATGACTCATAGTTTCACCATCGATTTTAATTATTATCAATATGAATATTTTTTTTTAGTTTTATTTTTTATAATCATAAATTTATATGAAATATTATATATATGTTTCCTAATTTTTTATTATAAATTTATTATAAAATCTATTTCATAATTTTTTATGAAAAAATTTTTAAACTTTTTATATTATTGCATAAATATTAATAAATAGGATTGAGAAGGCGAGGAAATATAAATGACTAAACTTAATGAGATTGCAAAAATTCATAGCGGAATCAGAAATACCCAATTCAAAAACAAGGAAAAAAACTATGAATACTATATGATATCATTAACAAATGAAAATAACTTCAAAATCAACAAAAATAACATGGAATCCCTATTTACCGATAAAAAATTGGATGATAAATTCCTATTGAAAAAAGGTGACATAATAATGAAACTGACACCACCCTACGTCTCACAAGTAATGGATTTTGATAGCAATAACATAACCATAAGCTCCAATTATGCAATCATAAAGGTTAATGAAAAATATTCACCTGAAATACTAAACTTCTATCTAAACAGTGAATACATAAAAAAACAGATATATCAACTATCTGAGCAAACAAGCATAAAAGTCATCACAATATCAAACATCAAAAATTTCAACATAATAAATCTTGAAAAGTACCAAGATGAGGATTACATAGAACTAATCACAACATTCCAAGAAAAAAGAAGACTAATGGAAGAAAAAATTAATCTGGAAGAAAACATATTGGAAGAATTATTCTTTGGAGAATAGAATATGAAGCAAATAAAAGAAGTACTACTTGATTCATCAGAAAAACTGCAGGGACATATAAACTATGAACAATATCAGAATCATATTATTACAGCCATTTTTTATAAATACCTATCCCATAGAATTGAGAAGGAAAACAACAAAAGATTATTCAAATATAATATAAACTTCAAAGAAGCATTCTATAATGAAAACATAGAATACTATGGAAATAATATAAAAGATGAATCCTTAAAAGAGTTAGGATACTTTATCCACCCGAACAATTTATACTCACAAGTAATATCTGACGATAATTTATTGGAACGATTGGATAGTGCAATAAATGATTTAATATTCAAAGATAACTCATTTAATGACGTGTTTGATGAGGTGGATTTTAAAAACATTAATTTAACCCAAGAGTTCGTAGGTGTATTTGAGGAAGTTCTAAAAGATATAGATCAGCTATCATTCAATAATAAATGCTATGATGAATATAACTACTTGATGAAATATTTCTTCAAGAAATCCTACACCCCAACAGAAGTTTCCACTTTACTTGCCAATCTCACTGCTAATAATGATAAGGGCAACGTTAATGTATATGATGCTGCATGTGGTTCTGCATCAACATTACTGGAATTTAATGATAAATACTCCAATATCTGTTATTATGGTCAGGAAATAAACAAGACCCGTTATAATTTGGCTAGAATAAACATGTTCATGCATTCTGTATCATTGGATAACTTTAGGATATATAATGATGATTCCACAACAACCAACAGAAAATTACCTCTAATGGATATGATAGTATCACATCCTCCATTTCTAAAAAAGTGGGAGGCAAATGATGAGTTGATAACTGATGAACGATTCTGTAGCTTTAAAAAGCTTCCACCAAAATCACGGGCAGATTATGCATTCATAGAATCAATGATTTATTACTTAAAGCAGGATGGACTTATGGCGGTAGTACTACCTCAGGGAATACTTTTTAGATCCAATGCAGAAAAAGAGATTAGAAAAACATTTCTTGAAGAGAAAAATTATATTGATGCGGTAATAGGACTTCCGGATAAAATATTCCATAAAAATATACCTACATGCATATTGCTTCTTAGAAAAAATAGGAAAAAAGAGGATAAGGTATTATTTATTGATGCGTCACAGGATTATATTAAAGATACAAAACTAAACGTGATAAAACATGATGCTATCTCTAAGATTGTGGACACATATAAAAACAAAAAAATCATAGACAAGTATTCATATGCAGCTTCCATTGGGGAGATTAAGCAAAATGAATATAATCTTAACATAAAACGATACATTAATAACTATGTTGAACGAGAAAAAATAGATTTAAAAGTAGCAATTACTCATTTAAAAGAATTGGATTTAAATATTGAAGATTTAAATAAAAAACAGGATGAATTAATTGATGTTATCTCCAAAAAATAATATTCATCTATTGTATTGCATTTGTCTAAAAAAAATAAATTGTAGGATTCAGGTTATAAATTGTAAATTTTATCTTCAAAATCTTCAACGTAGTATTGGATATTCTTTCTACCCTTAGTAATGATGTTATGGCCTTCCGACTCAAGCATTTTCTTTTGATAATTTATTGCATGGGGATATTTTGGATTCAACTGTCCATCACTCTTAAGGGTTCTCCAGAAGGGAATTTTATTATCTTCTCTTTCAGCACTTGCCTGAGCGGCCAGATTTATAAATATCCCTGCAGTCATAGGGCATGTAAAGTCTGCATCATACTTGTCTGCAAGATACTTTCTAATTTCATTGGTGGTAATTAACATGCCCTCAGGTACTTTGGACATTAGATTGCTATACTCAATCGGTGGTGCTATTAACATTTCTTTTCCACCATAACGTTCTATAACTTTTTTATCAGTAATGATTACTATTTTAGGCATGTCTTTTGAATCATTTAATTTTTCATTAAAGGTTTTTCGTTTCATATTATCACCTTCAATTATCAACTTTTTGGTTATATTAGTTTAAATTTTTTATTATTTATACTTTTAGAGCAATTTACTTGAGCTGTTAGCAAGAATATTTGATTTAAGGTTGCTGTTGAAAATCAGGTTGCTTAAATCAGAAATTAAAGTGTTATCGATACTTTAATTAGAAATTATTGCATAAA
>SUTR01000103.1 GCA_015062825.1 Methanosphaera stadtmanae | reverse complement strand
TCCATTTCATGCCTCCTTAATACAAGAAATTTTCCAAATGTTTGCACTTGTATTATGGAGGGAAAATGTAAAGGGTGGGTAAAGTGGGCTTAAGTGAAAATCCTATTGTTCGTAATAATACACCATCAAGCTGCTAAATATAAATTACTTACGCATTAACGAATTTTACGGAACATCTAACTCTCATTCTCTTTAGTTCTTTATGAACTAGCATAAGATTAACTAAACTGAAAAATGGCAATATTCTAATTCCCTTATTCTCTATTTGTTTTGATGTGATGATAACATAAATAATTTCTATTTCATTAGGCTGTGGTTCCTTAATAAAATCATTTTCATTCAAATTTTCAAATTTCTGTGATGCTGACTCATATACACATCGTCGAAATTCTTCATCTTCTGAAAATGCAATTGCTGCGACCTTTCCTTGTGAGAATAAGTGGCTTAGCATCGAAGATTTTGTTTCTTTTTTAACATGTAAGAACTTCTTATCTATTGTAAGTAAATCACATGGTTCAATCTGCTTAGGTCCATTTAATACTCTGCCAAGCTTTTTATCCATTAATGCGTATTCTTCATACTGATTGGCAACCATTTCATTATATTCACCTTCACTTACACATCCCACAAAATCTGGCAAAGTAATGTTTGAAATTTCTATTGAATCTATATAATTCATTACCTTCTCATAAAATGTCTTATCTAGTTGATACCATTTTCCATCAAATAAAATATACTTGCTATTATTACAATCTAATTCAACTACAAGAGCACGATATAAAGAACATATTCTTTCAGTTTCATCATTCATTGTTGCAGCCATCAAATATCTGCTTCTTAGTAATGAGCTATTTATATTCTGTAGACTACCGAAATATTCATCTATATCTATTTCCTCTTTGTAATTTTCAATATCATTTCTCTTTCCAAAACCTGTAATCATAAATCCACGAATATTTCCCCAATCAATAATATTGGGTGGCGCCACTACAAAATTATCAAAGTCCTTACTTAATATTTTGCCTATCAATTCGTCATCAAGCTGTTCAATAATCGCTTTATCTGTAATATTTTTTATATTGTCTATCCACGGATTTATCTCTTTATATCTACAACTCTTATACGCACTATAAATTTCCTTCATTTTCTCCCCCAACTCCGTAGGTTCCATTTCTGCCGAAATTCTTAACGAATCTCTCCCATCTACCATTTGCGCCAATTCATTATTTGAAACTTTTCCTGTAATTGAAGTAATAATATCATTTGCATTTTCTATCCCAAAGTCTCCTCCATGCATATAGTAGGGTGTTTGATGCTGGGTAGACATAATCATTGAATCAATTTGTGCATAATTAACACTTCGTATTTTATCAAAATCTACTAAATTCAATGCTGTCTTAAAACCAAAGTTAGTTTCTATCTTATCTAAGTTCAATAATGATTTCCCATAGCCAAAAATCACTGCAAAAAGCCTACTTTCAACTCTAACAAGCATTACCGCTCTGTTATTGCTATTCATATTTAAGTTTATAGGAGAATCCGAAAACGTCTGTAAAAAACTTTTCCAAGTAGGAAAATGCCCCTTAGGACGCTCCACTATTATTTCGCCCTCCAAACCTATTTGAGGATTAATCCTGTATCTTTGAACTAACCTCTCTTCAGAGTCTTTCTTTAGACAATCTTCATATTTCTTAACTGTCTCCTTAAACAACATAATTGTCAATGCTTCTCTTTTCTGTTCCACCATTTCCACCTATTAGTATTATACCTTCCCTTATAAAACAATATTTTCCGCTTTAACTTTACACAAAAAGAGCTGATTATTATTCACCAGCTCCAACTATATAATCCGCTTTTTACGCTAATCCTAAATATCTTTCCTCGCAAGCTTTGGAACACTATCAACAACTACCACAAACACTATTTTCTTTCTAAGTATTCATCAAGAACCAACAGAATATTTGTTGTATTTTTTCGATATTCCTTAGCCTTAAATTTGCTAATATTAACTGTTTTTATTTTCTCCTTTTTCTTAAAATCAGAAGCACACAATACTTTTTTATCATCGGATACTGATTCGCCAATATATACTTCTTCTATGTCATGGCAGAACCACACCAACTTGTAGCCATTATCTTTTGTGTATTTTTCAATTTCCTTGAGTTGCCTAGCATGATTCTGATCACAATCATATCTGTCAGTATCAACACAGTATATAACTACAGTATTCCCTATTTTAAACTCGCGTCTTCGGGAGTTTATCTCTCTAACAACCTCCTTGGAGTTGTACTTAGTTTTTGTCCCCATAAAAACATAGTTAATATTTATATCATTACCCACATGATATAAAGCATCTATTGTTTCTTTGATATAAATACTATCTGTTGCAGCTCTTTTATTTGTTTCTACGCAAAAAACTATTTGTAATGCCATATTCTACTCTCCAAACATTCCAATAAAATCCGATGGTTCAACATTAAATGGCGAATGTTCAATCATGCCGTTCTTATAATACTTATCAGGAGCTGCATTACCTGTAATTTTCCACGACGTGATTGTATTATCAGAAGATAAAAAGTCTATTGAATTTCTGTTGTTTTTTAGAACAGTCATAGGATCTAGATTGTGCGTAGTAAAACATAACTGTCCCTTTCCATAGTACATGAAATACTCAATCATTTTGCATAGATAAATGTCATTAAGATTTGAATCCATTTCATCTATGAACCCTATGCCGCCTTTGTCTACATTTGCTAAGCAGTCAAACATTTTTATTAGTTTTTTTATTCCAGTACTTTCAAACTCGCGGTTAACAGAAAAGTCAGCATAATTGAGTATTAATTCACATATGTAATTATCTCCATTATCTCTTTTTTCAATTGTTATCGACTTTAAATCATGCTTATATATTTTCAAAAATTTTTCTAGACGTCTAACTTTCTTCTCATATTCATCTATATTCTTTTTATCAACAACATCTCTTCCTTTAGAATCCAAATAGTTTATTTGCCTATTAACAAATGAATCCATCATTCCCTTATCATCAATTTGTTTATTTGGATCCCTAATCATCTTCATAATTAGATACATTTCATGCATATCTTCTTCATCTAAATACGTTGAAATTGTTATCCAAAACACAAACACTGCTAAGGCATCTAAAAATAATCTCGAATCCGCTATTTCATCCATAAAAACAAGTCTGCTTACAAAAGACTTCTCCGAAAGAGTATTCATAGTGTTTTTTTCAACAATATCATGTAATTCCTGCGTCCCATTAAGCGCTTTAATTACACCTTCTTCTATGCAGAATCCAAGCTTCTCTTTTTTGTATTTTGTGTAATTATAAATGCAATTGAGGTATTCATTAGTTATTTCATAAGAATCGCCCACCTTTGAAATTTCGATTCCATATCGGTATACGTCAATATCTTTATCCTCTTCATAATACTTTGCGAACTGAACTTCCAAAGCGAGTTTATTATTTTTCTTGTTTATTAATTCAGCAAGTAATGACTGGGTTTCAACCTGTCTTAAATAATCCCTGCTTAATACTATTTTTTTTATAATACTTACAGCTGTTACAATACCAGTCTTTCCAGATCCGTTTTCACCATATATTGCTTTAACTCTATATAGTTCTGGATTAAAGCTAGTTAGTATTTTATTATAGAATTCTAATTCTATCGGTGTAGATATACTTTTAATACCATTCAAACGCATTCTTAGTAAAAAGAAGTTTATCATTATTGCATCCTCCTTATATAGCATGATTATACATCCGAAAAATCAACTTTTCAATACAATATGTATTTTTATATCGCTTTATTGTTTATATCCTATTTCTTACTATTACATGATATAAAAGCCATTTTTGCAGTTTTTATGCAAAAATGGCTTCTATATTTGTCACTATAAACTTTTTATCTTCCACAGCACTTCTTATACTTTTTTCCAGAACCACATGGGCATGGATCATTTGGATATACTTTCTTGCCCAATTCCACAGGAATACCCATGGCAGATAATTGAGGCTGAAGCTCCCCGAGTATAGATGCTGCCTTAGAACTACCAGGAACAATTGTTGGAATTCCTGTGAAATTATTAGAATGAAGCTCCACCGGTTTGTGACCACGATTTTCGATGAGGCGAGTGTTGTTGTGGGCATCCATTAGGAGATTCA
>SUTR01000007.1:28259-62581 GCA_015062825.1 Methanosphaera stadtmanae | reverse complement strand
TTTCTTATAACATATTTCTTATAACATATTTCTTATAACATATTTCTTATAACATATTTCTTATAACATATTTCTTATAACATATATGTTATTAGTTATAATTTCTTACTTATTTGTTATTACTTATCATTTTTTAATTAATAGTTATAACTTATTTATTCTAATTTATTACTTATTTCTAATTACTTTTTACTTATTTATTATATCATATTAGTTATTAGTTATAACTTATAATAAAATTAAATATTTTTCTAAAAGGTTATTCTAATTTTTAATAAATAAAATGATTTTAAAAAAGAAAAAAAGATTTAGAAAATATCTAAATTATCTGTTTTGGCTCAAAAATGATTGGATTGTATTCATAATCTGGTCAAATATATTTTGTGCCTTGCCACTATTTACGAAATTAGATAACTGTTCTTTGTATTGTGATGCTTGATCTTGTACTGATTGTGTCTCTTGTATACTATTTGCAATGTTGTTAATATCATTATTTGATATTTGAATATTGTTGTTGCTTGCAATATTATTTACAATGTTGATAATTGTTTGTGAATCAGTTGTATTTGCTTTTGCTACTTCCTCTTTAGCTTCCTGCATAACTTTAGCAACATCATCTGCACTGACATTGGAATTATTCACAACTTCACTTTGTGTATATATTTCATTATTAGCTGCATCTTTGACTTTTTCTGGTATAACCTGTCCAGTTGCAGTTTCATATCCTTTCATAACACCTGCAAGAGCTGATTCTCCTGTTGCAGTTACAGGGCTTGTAACTATTACATGACCTTTGGTAATTCCTGCTGATTCAAGGGCGGATTTATACATACTAGGTGTTACTGTTGTAATTGATGAATCTACATCAATGTCAAGATTATTTTTACTGCTTAAATCAACCATTGCACATGAAAATATTTGATTTGAATTGTATGTTCTCTGACTTATATCTGATGAAATTTTATTCACATCACTGGCAGTTATAACTGTTTCCTTTGCCTTATTTAGGTTGATATTTCCATTGTTTTCAAAGTATTGATCTACCATACTTTTATAGTTGTTATTATTGTAAGTTGTTTCTCCATATGTTACGGCTACTGAAGAATCGGTTCCAGAATTACTTGATGAACCTATAGGTATGAATAATCCTCCAGCAATGATTATTAGTATGATTATACCAATAATTTTTCCCTTCATAATTATCACCTCTACTATATTAATTAATGTTCTAGTTATTATACTTTTGTGGTTTTTTATCTCCAAGTAATAATACTCTACTTTTTTCTACTTCATCAATAACATCAAGTCCGGATTTTTCTGCAATATCATATGCAAATTTATTCAATTGTGCTGTTGTTGGCATGTTCTCCCATTCTAGACGATTTCTGGAGTCACCTACAAACATGTAGGCTTTTATTTCCACATAGTCAATATCTGTTTTATCAATAATCTTTGCATATTCATCAGTATTCAACATATTTAATTCATGTACGGATGTTATCCTAAGAACTTTTCGGGTATCTAATGTTGTAAGCAAGTCTAAGCTTTCTTGTAACTTCTGCCATCCATTTTCAACTTGAGGAAGACACGTTTTTTTATATATTTCTTCATTAGGTGCATCAAGAGATATGTATAATTGTGTTGGTTCTTCATCTTCTAGTTTTGAAAGAAGATCTGGACGTTCTCCATTACTTACAAGAAACGTTGTAAAATCTTTTTTTTCAAATTCTCTTAGTAATTGATTTATTTCTGGATATAATAATGGTTCGCCTGCAAGGCTGATGGCTGCATTGTTTGGTTTTGTACATTCTTCAAGCTTTTTGGGATTGGCATTGTCATTACCAAAAAATCCGCATAATAATTGTTTTTGATTTTTTATACAATCCTCTATAATGGTTTTTGGATCATCATAATCATCAGTGTCCCATGATGTTTTAGTAATTTCCGTATCTCTCCAACAGAATAAGCATTTGTGTTGACAATATGGAATTGCAGGTGACATTTGTAGGCATCTATGACTTTTTATGCCGTAAAATTGTTCTTTATAACATACTCCATCATCTACAATACTTTTTCGTGTCCAGTGACATATTTTATTACCACTATGATTATGAATGCCGGCAAATCTATATCCTTTTTTTTCTAAATCTTTCTTTTTAGTTTCTGAAATTAACATATGAATATATAATTTGTTTCTTATTTATTAAAAATTTAATTTAATAATATCAAAAAATTACTATAACTTAAAACATATAATTATATATTAATAAAATATAGTGGATTAGAAATTATTAATTCACTATTTATATTATAAGTAGGTTTTTTTTATGAGTAAAAATAACACACCAATAATCATACTAAATTATAAAACATATGTGGAATCAACTGGAAAAAATGCTATACAATTATCTAAATATGTAGAAGAAGCAAGCCAGGAAAGTGGTGTAAATATGGCAATTGCACCTCAAGCTGTAGATTTATATAATATAATTGAAGCTGTAGATATACCTGTTTATTCTCAACATATGGATCCTATTACTCCTGGAGGACACACTGGTTCTACTTTACCTGAAGCAATAAAGGAAGCTAATGTATGTGGAACATTGATTAATCATTCAGAACAAAGATTGACCTTGGCAGATATAGATTCTGTTGTAGAAAAAACAAAAGAATTGGATTTAACAAGCGTATTGTGTACAAACAATGTTAAAACAAGTGCTGCCGCAGCATCTTTCAATCCAGATTATATTGCAATAGAACCACCAGAACTTATAGGAACAGGAATACCAGTATCCAAAGCAAATCCTGAAGTTGTAGAAAATACAGTGGAAGAAATTCATAAGATAAATGATGATATTTCAGTATTATGTGGTGCAGGAATATCTACTGGTGAAGATATGAAAGCTGCATTGGATTTAGGTGCAGAAGGTGTATTATTAGCTTCTGGTATTATCAAGGCTGATAATCAGAAAGAGGCATTACTTGACTTGGTAAGTTTAATCTAAATCATGAATAAATTATTTAGGGGTAAATTATTATGAAATATAAATTTGACACTATGGATGATTATGATTTTGAAGGTAAAACTGTGCTTTTAAGAGTTGATATTAATTCACCAGTTGATCCAACAAGTGGTGACTTACTTGATGATACTCGGATGCAATTACATTCAACTACAATAGATGAATTGTCACGCCGTGGTGCAAAAGTGGTTATATTAGCACACCAGAGTAGACCTGGAAAATCAGATTTCACAACATTGAAAGAACATGCACTGGCAATCTCCAATATCATTGGTACTGAAGTACAGTATGTTGACTCAATATTTTCAAAAGAAGCAGTTAATGTCATTTCAAATATGGTCAATGGAGAAATAGTTCTACTAGAAAACGTTAGATTTTATTCTGAGGAAATGCCCAAATTAACAATAGAAGAACAAACCAATACACATCTGGTTAAAACATTAGCACCTCTTGCTGATTACTTTGTAAATGATGCATTTGCAACAGCACATCGTTCACAAACATCAATTATAGGATTTTCAAATGTTCTACCATCAATTGCTGGACGTGTCATGGAACAAGAATTATCCTCATTATTTGGAATATTGGATAATGCACAGCAACCTAGGATATATGTTCTAGGTGGTATTAAGGCAGATGATTCTATAGATGTCATGGCTAACGCTCTTAAGACCAATCGTGCAGATTATATATTAACCACTGGTTTGGTTGCTAATATTTTCCTAGTGGCAAGTGGAGTTGACTTAAAGGAATTTAACTATAATTTCATAGTTGAACGTGGTTATGAAAATTACATTGACATTGCAAAAAATCTATTGGATGAATTTTCTGATAAGATTATTTTGCCAGTTGACCTTGGAATTTTAGAAAATGATTCTCGTGTAGATTATCCTGTTGATGAAATTCCTAATTTGCCTATTTATGATATAGGAATTAAAACAATAGAATTATATAAAGAAAAGATTTCTACTGCAAAGACATTATTTGCAAATGGTCCTGCAGGTGTGTTTGAACTAGAAGAATTTAATAAAGGTACAGAAGAATTATTGGAAGCTATGGCTGAGTCTGAAGGTTTTTCAATTATTGGAGGGGGCCATTTAGCAGCAGCTGCAAGCAGTATGACTTCTGGTGATGGAATTACTCATATTAGTAGTGGTGGGGGAGCAAGTATTAATTTAATATCAGGTAAAGAGTTACCTGCTGTTAAAGCATTGATAGATTCTGCTAAAAAGAATTAATTAATTTTCTATTATCTTTTAGAAAATTTTTAATTTTTATTTTTAGTTTTGCTTCTTTAATTTCCTTTTTTTTATGGGGAATTATACCAAAACCTTTAAATACTATGAAGAGGTTAAATAATAAATGACTTCTATCTGTTACATACAAAACAGATAATATAGGTAGACGCCTCAGTAGCTCAGTCTGGTGGAGCGCTTGACTTGTAATCAAGCGGTCGGGGGTTCAATTCCCCCCTGGGGCTCTATACATATTTTAAGAGGGGTCCGTAGGGTAGCTTGGTCGATCCTTTGGGCTTTGGGAGCCTGAGACTCCGGTTCAAATCCGGGCGGACCCATTACCCGTCTTAGCTCAATTTGGCAGAGCATCGGACTGTAGATCCGAATGTTGCTGGTTCAAGTCCGGCAGACGGGATATATAATTTTATTTATGTCCTCTTTTAATTAAGATGACATAATTAATTTTATAGAATACAAAACATTTATATACTAAGAAATATAAACTATTATATACTTGCTTACAATTGTAAGTAATTGGTATTTGCCGTGGTAGTGTAGAGGCGATCATGCAGGCCTGTCGAGCCTGCGACTCGGGTTCGACTCCCGGCCACGGCGCTTACACATTTATTTTTCAAATAGGCTCGTAGCTCAGTCTGGGAGAGCGCCTGGCTTTTAACCAGGCGGTCGCGGGTTCAACTCCCGTCGGGCCTGCTTTTTATATTACAGTATTGTTTTTAACTAAGAAAATTATTTCATATAGGCTCGTAGCTCAGTCTGGGAGAGCGCCTGGCTTTTAACCAGGCGGTCGCGGGTTCAACTCCCGTCGGGCCTGTTTTAATTAAACTTGATTTTATATAATATTTCGATTAAACTATTTCTTAAAGAATTTTGTTATAATAATAAAAACATATTTTAATCTTGGAATTAATAAATTATATTAATATTAATTTTTCATAATGGAGGATTATAATTTGAAAACTGATATTTTACAACATAACTTAGTGCCAGAACATGTTATATTATCGGATGAAGAAACCGAAAAAGTACTTGAAGAGTTAAACAGTACAACAGATCAACTTCCAAAAATATTACCTAATGATCCAGTAGTCAAAGCAATAGGTGCTAATGTAGGGGATGTTTTGAAAATTACCCGAAAAAGTGAAACTGCTGGTATATTTGTCGCATATCGTATCGTACGCGAATAATCTTTTTTATTAATTTTTTTCTAAACTTTTAATCTTATTCTTTTTAGCTGATTCTTTATCACATTACACTTCATTATGAATGTGTAGCTTTTTATATTATGGACTACATATATAGTGAGTATATGTTAATTTATAGAAATAAAATTTAAATCATGTTTCCTTTATCAGATTTTAGATTTCTACATAAATTTATTATGTGGAGTTGAAATATTTTATTCTAAAATTAATTATTGAAAAAGTAAAGAAATTAAAGCTTAATTTGTTATTTAGATGGATTTAGTTTTAATTTTTATAATGATATTTGATATAATAAATAAATTTAATATAAATGTCTAATTTAGCAATAGGTTATCTTATGGTAATTAATTAATCTATGAAATTTTTAAATAATTTTATATGTATCAATTAATGCTTATTGACTATTTTTAGATTAAGTGATGGATTATAATAAATTTAGGATTTTTGTATTAATTTCATTTAAATAGAGTTATTATTTGATTGATGTTTTTTAGCATGTACTGTAGTTTGTTTATTTTTTTTGCATGATATTTTGCTGTTTATTTGATAGGGTACTCTCTGTTAAACTAGGTAAAATTTAACTAAAAAAAATCTATTATTCTATTGATGAATATATAAAGTAATCATCCTTTTTTTTGTTCATTGCTTATCTATATTGTTGACCATAGATTTCCTGAAGCTATTTGATAATGTAATTTATTGACAGACAATTCTTGTTCAATTACCATCACTTATGAACAGGGATAGTGTTTAACATTTTACGCATCATCAGACTTTTTTTATTGATTTATTTTGAAAATTTAATATTATTTGGTAGTTGATTGAAAAAGAAGAGAGTTTAAATAATATATTTTTAGTGTGTAATATTATTATAAATTCTTTTGTATTGGGAGATGGATATATGACAAAAAACGCATGGCCGTTAGTTGATTCATTTTTTGATGAATATGATATCGTTGATCACCATATACGTTCATATAATGATTTTTTGGATAATAAAATCCAGGAAATTGTAGATATTACTGAACCAATCACTCTTGATCATGGAGAATATACTATTAAAACAGGTGATGTTGAAATAGTAAAACCTTACATTAAAGAAGCTGATGGTTCAAAAAGTATCATTGAACCTGCAGAAGCTAGATTAAGAAATCTAAATTATTCTGCACACATGTATCTTGACATGGCTCTTGTTAAAGGAGATAGTGAAGATTATGAAATGGAAAAAGTATATATAGGTGAATTACCTGTAATGCTTAAATCTAAAGCATGTCACTTATATGGTTTAAATGATGAAGAATTAGAGAAAGTTGGTGAAGATCCACGAGACCCTGGAGGTTACTTTATTGTAAATGGTTCCGAAAGAGCTATTGTAACAATGGAAGAAATTGCACCAAATAAAATTATCTTAGAACAAAGTGAAAAAGATAAAGAAGACAGACGTGCAAGAGCAGTAGTAACTTCTATAAAAAGTGGATTCCGTGCAAGAATTAACTTAGAGTATAGAAAACCACATAAAAAAGGAGTATTCTTAAGAATTTCATTCCCTTATGTACCTGGTGAGATACCACTTGTAATATTACTAAGAGCACTTGGATTTGAAAAAGATGTGGATTTAGTAAACAGTGTATCTGATGATATAAACACTCAATTCCTATTAATTGATGATATACAGACAACAGGTATTAACACTCAATATGATGCTGTTAAATACATAGGAAACCGTGTAGCAAAAGGAATGACTGAAGAATACAGAATTAAAAGAGCAGAAGATGTAATTGATCGTTATCTTTTACCACACGTGGGTGTTGCTCCAGAAGATCGTATAGATAAAGCTATATACTTGGCAGAAATGACTGACATGCTGCTACAAGTAATAAATGGAGAACGTGAACCACACGATAAGGACCACTATGCTAATAAAAGATTAAGAGTTTCTGGAGATTTGATGGAAGACTTATTCAGAGTAGCATTCACATCATTAACCAGAGATATGACTTATCAATTAGAACGTAGCCTTTCACGTGGAAAAGAACCATCTGTTAAACAGGCAGTTCGATCTGATGTAATTACTGAAAACATTAAACATGCAATTGCTACAGGTAATTGGGTAGGTGGAAGAGCAGGGGTCAGTCAGTTATTAGACCGTACTAGTTACATGGGAACATTATCACACCTTAAACGTGTAGTAAGTCCATTATCTAGAAGTCAACCTCACTTCGAAGCAAGAGATTTACATCCAACACAATTTGGAAAAATATGTCCAAACGAAACTCCGGAAGGACCAAACTGTGGATTGGTAAAAAACCTTGCAGTAATTACAAAAATATCTGAAGGTTATCCATTGAAAGAAATCGAAAAAGATATTCAAGCAATGGATTTAATCACACCATTAGATCATAACTTAGAATAAATTTTTATAAGGAGAAATATAATGGCAACAGTTAAAGTATATATTAATGGTAAATTAATTGGAACAACTGAAGAACCAGAAGCATTCGTTGAAGAAGTTAAAGCTAAAAGACGATCTAATGAGTTAACAAATGAATTAAATATTACCTATTATGAAGAAAATAAGGAAATATTTATATTTACAGATCCAGGTCGTGCAAGAAGACCATTAGTAATAGTTGAAGATGGAAAATCAAAACTAACTGATGAAATAATTGACAAAGTAGTTGCAGGACAATTGAAATGGTTCGACCTTATTCATGATGGAATCATAGAATACATTGATGCAGAAGAAGAAGAAAATGCATACATCGCAATGTTTGAAGAAGACCTAACCGAGGCACATACACACCTTGAAATAGATCCTTCAACAATGCTTGGTATTTGTGCAGGAATCATTCCATATGCTAACCACAACTCCTCACCGAGGAACACAATGGAAGCAGGTATGACAAAGCAGGCATTAGGATTATATGTATCAAATTATAATCTAAGAACTGATACAAGAGCTCATCTATTGCATCAGCCTCAAATGCCAGTAGTCAAAACAAAAAGTATGGAATCAACAGACTATGATAAAAGACCATCCGGTCAAAACTTTGTAGTAGCAATTCTTTCATACCAAGGATGTAACATGGAAGATGCTCTTGTTATGAACAAAGCAGCATTAGAAAGAGGACTTGGAAGATCATCCTTCTTCAGATCATATGAAGCATCCGAAAGAAGATATCCTGGAGGTCAAGAAGACCACTTTGAATATCCTGAAAATATGGTCAAAGGATACCGTTCAGAAGAAGTCTATAAAAACCTGGATGAAGACGGATTAATCAATCCAGAAGTACAAGTAAATTCTGGTGATGTACTTATAGGAAAAACATCTCCACCAAGATTCCTTGAAGATGTAGATGAATTCGGTACAGTAGCAGAACGTAGACGTGAAACAAGTGTAACAGTACGTCATGGTGAACATGGAATAGTAGACAAAGTAATGCTTACTGAAACAATAGAAGGAAGTAAACTTGCAAAAGTCAAAGTACGTGATCACAGACAACCTGAATATGGAGACAAATTCGCATCTCGTCACGGACAGAAAGGGGTACTTGGTCTTATAGTACCACAAGAAAACATGCCATTCAATGAAAATGGAATGTGTCCTGATTTAATGATAAATCCTCACGCAATTCCTTCAAGGATGTCTATTGGACAGATTATAGAAATGCTTGCTGGTAAAGCAGGTTGTATGGAAGGAAAACGTATAGATGGAACACCATTTACTGGAGTTCCAGAGGAAGAAATCAAACGTTTACTTAAAGAAAATGGATTTGAAACACATGGTCGTGAACAGCTATACAATGGTATAACTGGTGAACGATTCAAAGCAGAAATATTTGTAGGTGTAGCATACTACCAGAAACTCCACCACATGACCTCAGATAAAGTATATGCAAGAAGCAGAGGTCCAGTACAGGTACTCACCCGTCAACCAACAGAAGGTAGGGCAAGAGAAGGAGGACTTAGGTTTGGAGAAATGGAACGTGACTGTTTAATCGCACACGGAGCTGCACTATCACTTAAAGAAAGATTACTTGATGAATCAGATAAATATGAAGCATTGATATGTGGTGACTGTGGAAGACTTGCAGTAAGGGATAAAATACGTGACAGAACTTACTGTGCAATCTGTGGAGAAACAGAAACATTCCCAGTAGAAATTTCATATGCATTTAAATTATTATTAGATGAACTTAAATCACTATGTATATCTCCAAATCTTGTATTAGAGGATAAAGCATAACACATTTACTAGGGAGGATTAATAGTTGAAAGGAATAATTAAAAAAATATCTGAAATAGATTTTGGTTTAATGTCACCTGAAACTATCAGGAAAATGTCAGTGACTAAAATTGTAACACCAGATACTTATGATGAAGATGGTTATCCAATCGAAGCTGGATTAATGGATCCAAGGCTTGGAGTAATTGACCCTGGATTAAAATGTCGTACATGTGGTTCTAAAGGTGGGGATTGTCAAGGACACTTTGGACACATTAACTTTGCAAGACCAGTAATACATGTAGGATTTGCAGATACAATCCATAAAATATTACGATCAACATGTCGTAGCTGTGGAAGAGTTCTTCTAAACGATACTGAAAAGGCATTATACAAAGATAAACTGGAAAATAAACTTGCAAACGGTGAAGACATTTCACAACTCTTAAAACAGATACATGTAGCTGCTAAAAAGGAAAAATGTCCTCATTGTGAAGAAGTTCAAGAAGAAATAAAGATTGACAAACCAATATCCATTGTTGAAGGTAACTATAAACTCACAGCAAGTGAAGTACGTGAAAGACTTGAAAATATTCCGGAAGATGATTATATCTATGTGGGAATAAACAAGGAAGTTGCAAGACCAGAATGGATGGTATTAACAGTATTACCAGTACCTCCAGTAACGGTAAGACCTTCAATTACGTTGGAGACTGGTGAAAGATCTGAAGATGATCTTACACACAAACTTGTGGATATTTTACGTATCAACCAGAGACTAAAAGAAAACATGGAAGCAGGAGCTCCACAACTTATTGTTGAAGACTTGTGGGAATTATTGCAATATCACGTAACAACCTACTTTGACAATGAAGCATCTGGAGTACCGCCGGCAAGACATAGATCAGGACGTCCTTTAAAAACCTTGGCTCAACGTCTTAAAGGAAAAGAAGGAAGATTCAGAAGTAATCTTGCAGGTAAACGTGTAAACTTCTCAGCACGTACAGTTATCTCACCAGATCCAAACCTTAGTATAAATGAGGTTGGAGTTCCAGAGATGATAGCTAAGGAAATTACAGTACCTATTACTGTAACAGAATGGAACATTGACAAGATGAAAGAATACATCAAAAACGGTTCAAATGTACATCCTGGAGCAAACTATATTATACGACCTGATGGACGTAAAATAAGAGTTTATGATGAAACTAAGGAAACTGCAATGGAAAACTTAGAACCAGGATACATTGTTGAAAGACACATTATTGATGGAGACATAGTCTTATTCAATCGTCAACCTTCACTTCACCGTATGTCAATGATGGCACACGAAGTAAGAGTATTACCATATAAGACATTCAGATTAAATCTATGTGTATGTCCACCTTACAATGCAGACTTCGATGGAGACGAAATGAACATGCACGTATTCCAGACACCAGAAGCACGTGCAGAAGCAAATGACATAATGAAGGTACAAGAACATATCTTATCACCTCGTTATGGTGGACCAATTATTGGTGCTATTCACGATCACATTACAGGTGCATATTTACTTACGCATAAAGACACAGTATTTGAAGAAGACAAAGCATTGCAGATTGTCAAACGTTCAAAAATGCCACTTCCAGAAGCTAAAGGTGAACCATGGACTGGTAAGGAAATTTTCAGTTTACTGCTTCCAGACAAGTTAAACCTTGTATATAAGGCAGAAATCTGTCGAAAATGTGAAGAATGTAAGGCTGAAAACTGTGAATATGATGCTTATGTAGTAATAAGTAATGGTCAGTTACTACAGGGTGTAGTTGATGATAAAGGATATGGATCAGGTAGTGGAAAAATACTTGATGCAATCGTAAAACAATTCGGTGCAAGTGAAGCAAGATACTTCCTTGATCATGCAACTAAACTTGCAGTATTTGGTGGTGTAATGCAAAGAGGATTCACCACAGGTACAGCTGATGAAGAAATTCCTCGTGAAGCTGAAGAAAGAATTGCAGAACAATTAGAAAAATCTAATCAACAGGTTGAAAATCTTATTCAGGTTTATGAGGATGGAGAACTTGAAGCATTACCAGGACGTAGCTTACGTGAAACACTTGAGATGAAAATCATGCAGGTGTTAGGGGAAGCAAGGGACAGTACTGGTGTTATTGCAGAACGTTACTTCAGCAATAGTAACAGTGCAGTAATCATGGCACTTACTGGTGCTCGTGGGTCCATGTTAAACTTAACTCAAATTGCAACTTGTGTAGGTCAACAGGCTGTTCGTGGAGGACGTATTAATAGGGGTTATATAGACCGTACATTACCGCACTTCCACAAGGGTGACGTTGGTGCAAAAGCAAGTGGATTTGTAAACAGCAGTTATAAACATGGACTAGATCCATTAGAATTCTTCTTCCACGCTATGGGTGGACGTGAAGGGCTGGTAGATACAGCTATTCGTACAGCACAGAGTGGTTATATGCAAAGGCGTCTTGTAAATGCTTTACATGACCTTAGTGTACATGAAGATGGTACTGTACGTGACAACAATGGTGTAATTGTACAATTCAAGTACGGTGAAGATGGAATAAATCCAGCAAGAAGTGACTATGGTAAAGTTGCTGATTTAGATAAATTAATTGAAGAGATTAGATTAGAATCTAATGCTACTAGTAAATAAATGGTGATATAAATGGAATTAGAAAAAGTACAAGCTGTAGTTGATGAAGTAGGTGCAGGTTACTTTCCAATTAAATTAGTTCAAGATATTACTGATGCTGCTAATCGTAATGATTTATCTGATGATGAACTTGAAACTTTAGTTCTTAAAGTTAAGGAAGCATATGAACGTGAAGAAGTAGAGCCTGGAGAATCAGTTGGAACAATTGCTGCCCAATCTGTGGGTGAACCTGGTACACAGATGACCATGCGTACTTTCCACTATGCAGGGGTAGTAGAGTTAAACGTAACTCTAGGTCTTCCTCGTCTTATTGAAGTAGTAGATGCTCGTAAGAAAATATCTACTCCTACAATGGATATTTATTTCACTGAAGAATACAATAAGGATGAGGATTTTATCCGTAAAATGGGTAATATGATTGGTAAGATTACTTTAAATGATATTATTAAGGAATTCAACGTTAACTATATGGATAATGTAATAACTGCTGAGTTGGATTTGGATATCATTGATGAAAGACGTCTTGACCTAAATGAAATTACAGGTATTATTGAAAAAACATTTAAACAAGTAAAGATAAATAACAATGTACTGAGTTTTGAAACCACATTTTCTAAAGATGAAGAAAAGTTAGCACATGGTATTCGAGAATTAAGATTACTTGCAGATAAAATCAGAGATCTACAGATTAGTGGTGTTAAAGGTATTGGTAAAGTAGTTATCCGTCTTGAGGGTGATGAATATGTTATTCATACAGAAGGTTCTAATATTGGAGCTATTCTCAAGATTGAAGGAGTTGACATAGTCAGAACAACTACTAACGATATCTATGAAATTGAAAAAGTTCTTGGAATTGAAGCAGCAAGAAATGCTATTATCCATGAGTTATATACAACAATGGAAGAACAAGGGCTTAGTGTTGATATTAGACATATTATGTTAGTTGCTGATATGATGACTGTAGATGGATTTGTAAAATCTATTGGACGTCATGGTATTAGTGGTGAAAAATCAAGTGTACTCGCAAGAGCAGCATTTGAGGAAACCGGCAAACACTTACTTAACGCTAGTATCCGTGGAGAAGTTGATCAACTCTCAGGTATTATTGAGAATGTCATTGTGGGACAACCAATACCTCACGGTACGGGGTCTGTTGGTATAAATATGAAAGAAAACAATTAGGAGGCACCAGATGGATATAGAAAGAGGGATACGTGTAGCCGTTGATACTGGAAAGGTTATATTAGGATCCAATAAAACAATCCAAGCAATAAAACTTGGAAAAGGAGAGTTAGTTGTATTAGCAGCAAACGCTCCAAAAACTTTAAAAGATGATGTTGAAACATATGCAAAATTATCTGATATACCAGTATACACATTTGATGGTTCAAGTGTGGATTTAGGTTCTATCTGTGGTAAACCATTCACAGTAACAACTTTAATCATACAAGAACCTGGAGACTCTAATATATTAGAGATAAAGGAGTAAATGAATATTATGTCCGTCAAGTTCACAACCAATGAAATCAGATATATTGCATTGTTTGAAACAATTACTAATGCAACTGTTAAGGATTGTATAATTGATGACGAACATGATAAAGTTACTTTTTTGGTAAAAAAAGGAGACATGGGATTAGCAATAGGAAAACGTGGAAGTACTATTGCTAAGATGCAAAAATCAGTCGATAAGAGTGTTGAAATAATAGAACACTCTGACGATCCCGGCGAATTTATAAAAAATTTATTATCATCAGCTGAAATTACTTCCATTGATTTTTCAACTGATTCTAAAGGTAATAAAATCGCTACCCTTGATGTCGACTCAAAGAGTAAACGCAAAGCCATTGGTAAAAATGGTCAGAATATTCAGCGAGCCAGACAATTTGCTAAAAGACAATTTGAAATTAGTAATTTAATCATAAAATAACCATGTTTATGATATTATATTTGGGATTGAAAGTAAAATTTCATTTGAATTTCACATCCTAAATTCTAAAAAGAAACTCAGTTAATACTAAAACTATGATGATAAGTATATGAATTATCATATGTAAAATCAAAATGCATTAAGTACGATTAATATCTTCATCAATATTAAGAGTACATGTATAACTAAAAAACTTGGAATAGAATAATTAAATAAGTATAAATGGAGGAATAAATTTGCCAGGATTATTCGCAGCAAAAAAATTAAAAGATAACAGACAAAACTTCCGATGGAAAGACACACAATACAAACGTAAAACCCTCGGATTAGATATCAAAGCAGATCCACTAGAAGGATCACCTCAAGCAAGAGGTATTGTAATAGAAAAAGTAGGTATTGAAGCAAAACAGCCTAACTCTGCAATAAGAAAATGTGTAAGAGTTCAGTTAATTAAAAACGGTAAACAAATTACTGCATTTGCACCAGGAGATGGAGCAATCGGTTTTATCGATGAACACGATGAAGTAATGATTGAAGGAATCGGAGGACCATCAGGTAGGTCCATGGGTGATATTCCTGGAGTAAGATGGAAAGTTACAAAAGTAAACAATGTAGCACTATCTGAAATGGTAAGTGGAAAAATCGAAAAACCAGTAAGGTAAATAATTTACATTTAAGGAGATTTAATTAACATGAGCTTTAAACTATTTGATAAATGGGATGTAACTGAAGTTACAGTAGAAGATATGGGATTACAAAACTACATATGCTTAGATGAAATTGTTGTACCACACACTATGGGACGTCACGTAAAAAGACAATTTGCAAAATCTAAAGTATCAATTGTAGAAAGATTAATGAATAAAGTAATGAGAACAGAAAGAAACAGTGGAAAGAAAAACAAAGCTTACTCCATTGTAGAAGATGCTTTAGAAATAATCAACAAAAAAACCGAACAAAATCCTATACAAGTATTAGTAAAAGCTGTAGAAAACACAGCACCAAGAGAAGAAACAACACGTATTAAATACGGTGGAATCGGTTACCAAATAGCAGTTGATATAGCACCACAAAGAAGAGTAGATTTATCCTTAGGATTCATAACCAAAGGTGCAATGCAATCTGCATTCAAAAACAAAAAATCAGCAGCACAATGTTTAGCTGATGAAATATTACTTGCAGCAGACGAAGATTCCAGAAGTTTCGCTGTACAGAAAAAAGAAGAAAAAGAAAGAGTAGCAAGATCTGCACACTAATCTTGTACATTTATAATTATATCTCTTTCTTTATTTTTTTTTAAAGATATAATTTTTAAATATACAATTTATAGAATAACCTAACTATAAATTAAATAAAACAAAACTAAAATAACAACATTATAATATTTAAAAAATAAGGTGATTTATTTGAGTCGACGAGATCAAATGGTAAGTAAAATCAAAGAATTAATGTATGAGCCAGATTATATCAGAAACATTGGTATTGTAGCTCACATCGACCACGGAAAAACAACATTATCTGATAACCTCTTAGCAGGTGCAGGTATGATATCTGCTGATTTAGCAGGTGACCAAAGATTATTAGATTTTGATGAACAGGAACAAGAAAGAGGAATTACCATCGATGCAGCAAACGTATCAATGGTACACCCATATGAAGATGATGAATACCTCATCAACCTCATCGATACACCAGGACACGTAGACTTTGGTGGAGACGTAACACGTGCAATGAGAGCAGTAGATGGTGCTGTAGTAGTTGTATGTGCAGTAGAAGGGGTAATGCCTCAAACAGAAACAGTACTCAGACAAGCATTAAAAGAAAATGTAAAACCAGTACTTTTCATAAACAAAGTAGACAGACTCATCAACGAATTAAAACTTGATGATACTGAATTACAAAACAGATTCCTTAAAATCATTGCAACAGTAAACAAATTAATCAAAAACATGGCACCAGAACAATTCAAAGATGACTGGAAAGTAGACATCATGGATGGTTCAGTAGCATTCGGTTCAGCATACCACAACTGGGGTATCAACGTACCACACATGCAAAAAACAGGAATAACATTCAAAGATATCATAGCATACTGTAATGAAGATAACCAAAAAGAATTAGCTCAAAAAATCAAAATCGAAGAAGTTATCCTCGGTATGGTAGTAGAACACTTACCAAGTCCAAAAGTAGCACAAGCATACAGAATTCCTAAAGTATGGTCAGGTGACATCGAAAGTGTAGAAGGACAAGGTATGATAAAAACAGATTCAACCAGTCCACTTGCAGTAATGGTAACAGATGTAAGTATCGATAAACACGCAGGTGAAATCGCAACAGGACGTGTATACGGTGGATCAATAGAAAAAGGATCAGAAATATTCTTCGTAGGTTCAATGAGTAAAGCAAGAACCCAACAAGTAGGAGTATATATGGGTCCTGAAAGAATCAACACAGACGCAGTACCAGCAGGTAACATTGTAGCAATAACTGGTGCAAGAGGTGCAATCGCAGGGGAAACCATTACAGATGCAAACCACAACATCGCACCATTTGAAAGTTTAGAACACATATCTGAACCTGTAGTTACAGTAGCAGTAGAAGCTAAAAATACAAAAGACTTACCAAAACTTATCGAAGTTTTAAGACAAGTAAGTAAAGAAGACCCAACAATCAGAGTAGAAATTAACGAAGAAACTGGTGAACACTTACTTGCAGGTATGGGTGAATTACACTTAGAAGTTATGATTTACAGAATCAACGAAAAAGGTGTAGAAGTAACAACATCCGAACCTATTGTAGTATACCGTGAAACCATTGCAGGTACAGCAGAAAATGTTGAAGGTAAATCACCTAACAAACACAACAGATTCTACATAAACATTGAACCATTAGATGATGGATTAATGGAAGCAATCAATGAAGGAACCATTGAAGAAGGAAGGGTAAAAGGTAAAGAAGAAGCTAAAAAATTCCAAGATGCTGGAATGGACAAAGACGATGCAAAACGTGTATGGGATGTATACAAACACTGTGTATTCGTAAACCAAACTCGTGGTATCCAATACTTAGCAGAAATCAAAGAATTATTACTTGAAGGATTTGAAAGTGCATTAGATAGTGCACCATTAGCAAATGAAAAAGCAATGGGAATCAGAATAAACCTTATGGATGCAAAACTTCACGAAGATGCAGTACACCGTGGACCAGCACAAGTATTACCAGCTATAAGAAAAGCAATTTTCGGAGCAATCATGCTTGCACAACCAACTCTCATGGAACCTATGCAAAAAGTATACATAAGTGTACCACAAGACTACATGGGAGCAGCTACACGTGAAATCCAAAACAGAAGAGGACAAATCGTAGAAATGGGTCAAGAAGGAGATATGTCAACTATCGAATCAAAAGTACCTGTAGCTGAAATGTTTGGATTTGCTGGAGATATAAGATCAGCAGCAGAAGGACGTTGTATCTGGTCTACTGAAAACTCCGGATTTGAAAGAATCCCAAGAGAATTACAAAACCAAATTGTAAAAGAAATAAGACAAAGAAAAGGATTAAGTGAACAACCATACGGACCTGATCACTACATCGGATAAGTATATTAAACATACATTATACTTATTTTTTCTTTTTCTTTATTTTTAAAATTATAATTATTTATCTAACAATTTTAACAGTCCAAATTATAAATTAAGCTTTTTCTAATAAAATAATTTTTTAATTATTATACTCAAACATCATAAAGTATATTAATAGGGAATTATATATACAATAATTACTAAAAAACAATATTATTGATAATAAATTAATGTAACTAAAGATAATATGAAATATATTTTACAAGGGAATATAACAAATTCCCTGTTATATTTCTTTGTATTAATACATTTCTTTATTACAATGTTAGAGGACGTTCTCTAGATAAATAATCTAGCAATCGGCTTGCTAACGATTATAAATCACACTATATGAAATGATAGTTCCTGATTTATAAGTTATATTCAAAACACATTTTTTAAAATATGGAGGAAATATAATGGCAAAAGCAAAAGAACACATGAACTTAGCAGTAATTGGTCACGTAGACCACGGTAAATCAACATTAGTAGGACACCTTTTATTATTATCAGGTGCAATTGCAGAACAGCAATTAGATGAAGGAGAAGACAAATTCAGATTTGTTATGGACAAACTCGGAGAAGAAAGAGAAAGAGGAGTAACCATCGATCTCGCTCACGAAAAATTCGAAACCAAAAAATACGAATACACTGTAGTAGATTGTCCAGGACACCGTGACTTCGTTAAAAACATGATTACCGGTGCTTCACAAGCAGATGCAGCAGTACTTGTTGTAGCAGCAAACGATGGTGTAATGCCACAAACAAAAGAACACATCTTTTTATCAAGAACACTTGGTATCAACCAAATTATCATTGGTATAAACAAAATGGACTTAGTTGACTACTCAGAAGACAAATACAACGAACTCAAAGAAGAAGTAGGAAACTTAATCAAAACAATCGGATTCAATCCTAAAGATGTACCTTTCATACCATTATCAGCATTTGAAGGTGACAACATAACCGAAAAATCATCCAACACTCCATGGTATGATGGAAAAACTTTAATAGAAGAATTAGATGAATTCGCAGCACCAGAAAAACCAACAGACTTACCATTAAGATTACCTATCCAAGATGTATACTCAATTACTGGTGTAGGTACAGTACCTGTAGGAAGAGTAGAAACTGGTATCTTAAAAACAGCAGACAACATAGCATTTGAACCAGCTGGCGTAACTGGTGAAGTAAAATCAATCGAAATGCACCACGAAATTTTAGAAACCGCAGAACCTGGTGACAACGTTGGATTCAACGTAAGAGGTGTAGGTAAAAACGATATTAAACGTGGAGACGTAGCAGGAACCACCGCAAACCCACCTAGTGTAGCAAAAGAATTCAAAGCACAAGTTGTTGTATTACAACACCCTGGTGTAATCACAGTTGGATACACACCTGTATTCCACGCACACACATCACAAGTAGCATGTACATTCTTATCATTAGATGTAAAACTTGACCCAGCAACAGGTCAACCTAAAGAAGAAAACCCTGACTTCCTCAAAACAGGAGATGCTGCATTCGTAACAATCAAACCAACAAAACCTATGGTTATTGAAGAAATCAAAAAAATACCTCACATGGGAAGATTCGCAATTCGTGACATGGGTCAAACCGTAGCAGCAGGTATGTGTACAGAAATTACTGTATCCAAATAAGTAAATTAACTTTTACTTATTAATTTTTTTTCAATTATTAGATTCCCATGTGATAACTACTTTTAAATGGAATAATTTAATTATTGTAATATTTTAACAACATGTTAACCTATATTTTTCATGTGTTACTTGAAGAGTTATTATATTTAGGAATCTAAAGCAGTTGTTTGATTATTTATAATAGGGAGAATTTGAATGAACAAAGCTAGAATAAAATTAACCGGAACAGACCCAGAAAAAATAGCTGATGTATGTGAACAATTAAAACAAATCGCTGAAAGAACTGGTGTCGATTTATCTGGTCCTATCCCACTTCCTACTAAAAAATTAGTAGTACCTACCAGAAAAAGTCCTGATGGTGAAGGAAAAGCATCCTGGGAAAAATGGGAATTAAGAATTCATAAACGTCTTGTAGGAATTGAAGCTGATGAAAGAGCTATGAGACAAGTTATGAAAGTAAATGTTCCAGATAATGTAAGTATTGAAATTGAGCTTAAAGCTTAATTACCAATAAGTATATAAATCATTACTAACTTATATAGTAATAGATTTATAATTTTCTTTTTATTAGCCGAGATATCAAAGCCAGGTAATGAGCCGGACTTGAGATCCGGTGGGCGTTTGCCCGCATGGGTTCGAATCCCATTCTCGGCGTATACTTTTTATGATTATTATTTTATTTTTACAGATTTTTTTTTAATATTAATGTCAATGTTATTTCGGTTTTTATTTAACTTAACAATTTTATTGATGAAAACAAGATTTTTATTAGCTTTTTTTTGAGTTTCACTTTTTTTAAATTTTCATTATTCCTAGTACTTTTTGCTAAAAATGTTTATTTATATTGTTTTAATTGTTTTGGATTTAATAATGGTGTTGTATTTGAATAAAGTGATAGTTATTATTTTTTCTTTGCATTATTTTGCATCTAAAAAAAAGTTTAAAGGGGGAGAATTAGTTATTCGATGTTCTCAGCATCATCTTTCACATATTTTTTAAATATTGCTGCCAATACGGCTCCTGCAATATTCTGCCATACTGAATATAATGCTCCGGGTACTGTTGCAAGTGTTAGATTTGGGAAGTGAGTTTTTGCCAGGCTGGTTGATAGTCCAGAATTTTGGAATGCTAATTCAATAGCTATTGTAATTGATTGTTTTGTTTTCATTCCTGATAAATAACTTACAATCAAACCTATACTTATAGCAAGTATGTATTGTAGGATAATGACAACAAGTATTATCCATGAAGTGGTCATAATTGCTGCTTTATTGGTTCCTAACACGCCTCCAATAATCAGACAAATTGCAATGGATGAAACTACAGGTAAATATTTTTTCAACCTTTCTGTAAATTTTGGAATTTTATAGTTAATGATTAAACCAAGTGCTATTGGAACAATCACTATTTCCACAATTGATATAAACATGGTTAATGGATTAAATGTGATGTGGTTTCCAATCAACAATAATGTAATCAGTGGTGTTAAGATTGGTGATATTACTGTTGAGATTGCTGTTAGTGATACTGATAATGCAAGATCTCCTTTTGCAAGAAATGTTATTACGTCTGATGCTGTTCCACCAGGCACTGTTCCGACTAATATTAAACCGATAGTCAATGCTTCATTTAATGAAAATATCCTTGCTAAACAGAATGCAAGTAGGGGCATTATGATGTACTGGATAGAAATACCAGTCAATATTTCTCGGGGTCTTTTAAGTACATTTATGAAATTATCTAGTTTAAGTGTAGTTCCCATTCCAAATAGTATGATTCCCAATAATATATTCATGGTATTGGTTCCGTAGATACTGCCCATTACCCATTTGAATGTATTTGGATAATAAAATGTTATAACAACCGTTAGTAAAATTATAACAACAAAATATTTTTCAATTAATTGGAATATTCTTTTCATGAAACTATTTATTTATTTTATAATTAAAATAATTTTATAAAATGATTTTAATCATTTAATATTCATAATATTGTTCTCTAAATTAAATCTAACAAATAGAATTATTTTTTTTAATCATATTTATTTATTAGGTTTTAGTTAAAAATAAAATTTGAATTGGTATATTGAAATATTTTCTTGATTATGAAGAATTTTTTACAGATTCGTTTCAAAATTGTTTTTTGATAATTAATATTTCCAGTGCAATTTATCAACCAATCCAAACTCTTATTTTAATATATTTAACCATTAATAATTATGATAGTAAATTACTTTTTATTTATTTTAATTTAACTTAATTCTTCATATATCTTTACTGCTATTCATTTGTAAAATTAATTATCATTAAATGTATATATGTATCGGATTTTTTTTTGAAAATAATAGTTTTTGTGGGTTGGTAGATTGGATTTGTTTGAAACTTTAAAAATATATTTTATTAAAAATGGAAAAAAGATATGGTGGTGAATTGTAACTATCAATATTAGTTTACTTTATATCTTAGTATGCCTGCTATTCCACCAAATGCACGGTCTAGCTGTGTTCCTTCTTCTGTTTCAATGGATATCATTTCCACTTCGGTTGCTACTTCTTCTGCTAGTTCAATTAATTCTTCTGTTGTTTCTTGGGTCTTGATGATATTCATCTTTTCATTACAGTTAGGGCATTGTTTTTCTGGAGGGTTTTGATGTTGTTTGGTAGTGATGACTTCTATTGTGTCACATGATGGGCATTGGTATGTTTGTCTGTTTGATTTTAGATTTTCAGATAGGAGTAATGTTTCTACTGCTCCCATTTGTAGATTTTGTCTGACTTGGTTTTCTCCATATGTGGATAATCCGCTATCTGATATGAGTCCTGATAGGAATTTTTTCATATATTTCTTTTCACGCATTATGTCCATTTCTTCAAGTGTATCAGTTGATTCATCTATAACTTCTCGTATTCCAAAGTCTCCAGTATAAGATGTGTCAACTATGTTAATTACTTTGTCCTTTATTCTGTAGTCAAGGTAATCTCCTTCAACAAAATCGTTTTTGGTATGTCCTGGACCACCTATGAGTACACCTTTTAGTTCATCACCTATTGGTAGATAAGCCTCATTGGTATGGTTTCCTATACGTTTCAGGAACTTATGTGCTTCATCTTCAATTACACGATCAAATCTTCTTTGTGATTGTCCTCCAGCCTTATGTTTTCCAGGTACTCCACTAGTCAATGTTTTTATGATATCCTGTCTTTTTCCTCTAAGTGTTGCTATTGTTGCTTCTTTACGGTCAAGTACAAGGACTCCATATACTTCCTTGTATTCGATGATCTGTTTTAATGGTTCAAGGAAGAACTGACTGTCACAATGGTATATGTATGTTTGTACTGGTTCTGGTGGTTCAAATACATATGTTTCCATCTTTTCTGTTCCTGGTCCTCCTTTTGGTATCATTCCTACAAACATTACCAGTCCTTTTTCGGGTGGTTGTGGGAATAGTTTTAATCTTTGTATAATTACTTCTATTGCTGATTGTACATTTTTTCTCGTCTGTTTACTCTTAATGTTAGAACTTTGTCCTATTTCATCTACCATTTGTTTTCTAACATCACTTACTTGTTTATCATGTGGAATGTATACACTTACAAGTTCAGTTCCTCTTCCTTTTTTATCTTCTAATTCCTTGAGTGTTTTCTTTACTTCATACATTTCTTTTGATGATATATCACTCATAATAATCCCTCTAAATAATTATAAATTTTATATTAAAATGTTTAAATGATTAATTATTGTAAATTCATGTCGAACAGATACTTCTGGAATACTTGCTTTTTTTTTAATTTGGCGGTTATTCTTAAATTGTTGTATTCCCATTTTTTATTGTTGGTAATCTGTTACACGTTCATAGAAATCGTAACCTTAATATTTTTTTATCGTAAGGTTTTTTTAAATAATTTTTTATTATTATAATTTATGTTTATCTTAGTATTTTATTCTATTGATTTTTTCTTGCAATAGTTAAATATATCAATATTGCATTAGATAAATATTTAATAATAATAAATTACTTTATTATAATATTTTTTCTTATGATTGTGTATACATGAAGATTGAATATTTTCATTAGTTTAATTTATTTGATGGAGTAGTTTTAATGCGTATAGTAATTGCAATTGGCGGATCAATTTTACTTAAGGAATATGATAATAAGAAGTTTGAAGAATATGCTAAAATAATTAATGAAATTAACAAGGAACATGAAATATTTATAGTTGTAGGTGGAGGAAGACCTGCACGTGAATATATAAGTGTTGTTAGGGATATGGGATTGTCAGAATCAATATGTGATGATATTGGAATACAGGTAACTAGAATTAATGCAAAATTATTGCAACTTGCACTTCGTGATGTTGCATATCCGGCTATTCCTGAAAACTTCCAAGAAGCTCTTGAATATTCAGCAACAGGTAAAATTGTTATAATGGGTGGAACAGAACCTGCTCATAGTACTGATGCTGTAAGCAGTATCTTGGCAGAATATGTGGATGCAGATTTAGTAATTAATGCTACAAGTGTTGATGGATTATATGATAAGGATCCAAACAAATTTGATGATGCACAAATGTTTAGTCAAGTAACTCCTGATAAATTATTAGAAATTGTATCAACTAATGATAATAAAGCAGGAACTTATGAATTTATAGATAAAACAGCTATAGGTATTATTAAACGTTCTAATATTAAAACTGTAATAGTTAATGGTAATAATCCTGAAAATGTACGAACAGCTATTAGTAAACCTATAGGTACCTTAATTGTTAATCAGTAGGGAGGATTATTTTATGGCAGTAGAAGCTCATAGACATTGTGCAATATGTGGAAGACCAATTCCTATGGAAGAATCTTTTTGTTCTGATCAATGTCAGGAAGCATATCAGCTTAAACAGAAACAGGTAAGTAAACAGAGAAAAATGTTACTTGTTTTAGCTGTAATATTTATTGTAGTTTATATATTCTTTGTAATTAAACCATTCTAATTTTTTCTTTCTTTTTTTTTCAAATAACGCTTTTCAAAACTTTTATTGAAGTAATATTCTCTTCTAAAAAAAGTTTACGGGCTATTTTATTCTTTTTTTTCTAAATTATTGTAATAACTGTCTAAAAAATAAAGGATGGGGATGAGAGGAGTCTTATAATGCAACTCCCATATCTAACTGTTCTGTTAATTCTTTGTATCTGTTTCTGATTGTTACTTCTGTTACACCTGCAATATCTGCAACGTCACGTTGTGTTTTTCTTTCACCAAGAAGTACACTTGCAATGTATAATGCGGCAGCTGCTACACCTGTTGGTCCTCGACCACTGGTTAGTCCATTTTCCATTGCTTGATTTATTATTTCTATAGCTTTGGATTGTACTAATCCTGATAGGTTTAATTCACTTGCAAATCTTGGAACATAGTCTATTGGTGAGGTAGGTGGTAGTCTTATATGTAATTCTCTTGTAAGGAATCTGTATGTTCTTCCTACTTCTTTTTTGCTTACACGTGATACTTCTGCTATTTCATCAAGGGTTCTTGGTACTTGACATCTTCTACATGCTGCGTATAATGATGCTGCAACTACACCTTCGATACTACGTCCACGTATGAGCTTGTTTTCTACTGCATTTCTGTATACAACTGATGCAGATTCACGTACTGATCTAGGAAGTCCCAGTCTTGATGAGTCACGGTCTAGTTCACTTAATGCAAATGCAAGGTTTCTTTCTGTTGCACCGCTGATTCTGATTTTTCTTTGCCATTTTCTAAGTCTGTACCATTGTGCTCTGTTTCTTGCAGGAATATCTCTACCATAGATGTCTTTGTTACGCCAGTCAATCATGGTTGATAATCCCTTATCGTGGATTGTGTATGTGATTGGTGCTCCTACTCTTGTACGTTTGTCTCTTTGTTCATGGTCGAATGCTCTCCATTCTGGTCCCATATCTACAAGATTGTCATCTATTACTAATCCACAGTTACCACAAACTACTTCTCCTCTTTCATGATCGTTGATGAGTCTGGTTGAACCACATTCAGGACATTGTGTTTCTTTTTTCTCCATCTCTGCAACGTCTTCTTTCATTTGTTCTTTTTCACTAATTCTGTTTGGATTGTTTGTTTCTTCTTCAAATTCTTCAGATTCTGTGGAGTCTATTTTGATGATTTCTTCTACATCTAAATCAGAGTTTGACATAAGTGCTACATCTGAGTCTTCCATCATCATATCTGGTGAACCCATACTGTCTGTTATGAAGTCACTCATATCGTCATCATTTGTATCGTCATCATCTTTTTTGGAAGTTTTTATGTTGTCTATGATACCTATTAGTGGATTGGTTGATTTTTTGCTTTTTGCTTTTTCTTCAGTTTCTTTTTCAGTTTTTTTCTTTGATTTTCCTGATTTTTTCTTAGTGGTTTTTGTTGTTTTTTCTGTTGTTTTTTTCTTTGGTCTTCCTGGGCCTCTTTTTTTGGTTTCTTTTTTATCGGCTGTTTCTGTTGTTTTTTTCTTTGGTCTTCCTGCTTTTCGTTTTTTCTTTTTCTCTGGTTCTTTCTCTTTTTTTGGTCTTCCAGGGCCACGTTTTTTAGGTGGTTCTTGTTTTTCTAGAATGGTTGTTGTATGTTTGCTGTCATCTTCGCTTTCTTTGTCTGTTGTTTTCTTTTTTGGTCTTCCTCGTTTTTTAGGTTTTTTATCTTCTTTTTTGACTTTTTTGTTTTTTGTAGTTTTTTTGGTGTTTTTTTCTTCTTCTTCCTCTTCTTCCTCTTCTTCCTCTTCTTCCTCTTCTTCGGTGTTTTCTTCTTCAGTGATTGTTTCTTCTACGGGTGGTTTTTCTTCTTCTTTTTTTCTGTCATCTTTTAATCTTTTTGATGTTTTTCTTGGTCTCCCGTATTTTCGTTTTCTTCTTAGTATGCCTGCCGTTTTCTCATCCTCCTTCCTTTATTTTTTGGTGGTAAATATACTTTTTCTCCAACGTTTATTTTTTTGAATTTATGATTTGTTTTAACTGATATGTATGGATTTTTTGTAGGTCCAATTATGTCATTTATTCTGCCTATTGCTTGTCTATTCTTGTTAACTAATGTTGTTCCTATTCGTGGAGTTTTATTTGAGGGGATTATTAGTTTATTTGTACTTGTAATATGGCTAATAACTCCCAATTCTTGTAATTTATTTTTTTTCTTAGTCATTTTTCTATAATCTGTTTTTATGGAAAACTTTTTTTTAAATATAATTAATTTTCATCTAAAATGTGTGGATGTTATTTGAATGTATCAATAGTTGTTTATAAAATAGTAGTCATTAGGATTTTGAATTTTGTTGGGTAGTTCATATATTGATGATTTAATTGCATATAATTTTATATGTTTTCCTTTTCTTTTTTTATCATCTTTCATATTTTATTTTAGTAAAAATGGTTTTTTAACCTTATTACTATTTACTTTAATATTTGTTTTCATTATATTTAAAGTTTTGGATACCTTTATATACTAATCTTTTTTTATGTCTTTTTAGTATTTAAATATAAAGAATTATTTTTTATAAATAAATCCTTCTTTAAATTTATATCAAGTATTTTTAATTATTAAAAAATAAAAAAAGGAGGGGCTGAAATTAACTGTTAAATTTATTCGATATTTAAAATATCATCTAAATTTTTATTAGTATTTAATAATTCATCTGATACAGATTTCTCAAAGTTTACTACATTATTAACTTCTTCAAGCACTTCATCAAGATGTTCTTTAGGAATAATAACTACTCCATCATAATCACCTATCAAATAATCACCATTAACAATAATATTATTTTCAATAGATAAGCGTTCACCAATAACACCGTTATTCATAGGATACCCTGCATTTGGCATATAATCTTTAGAAAATAAAGGAAAACCTAATTCCAATACTTCTTTAGTATCTCTTGTAGCACCATTAATCACAGTTGCTTTAATGCCCTGTTTCATGGCAGCTTTACTTGCAAGTTCACCCCAAACAGCATGTTCTGTATCCGAACAATTAATAAATAATATTTCATCTTTTTGGCATGAATAAATTGCTTTAATGCATGTACCCCAATCACTAGAATTAGTATAGGCAGTTCTAATCTGTCCAATGATCTTTGTATTTTTATTCAATGGTTTGATACCTGATATTACTCCATTTCTTCCACAAATACTTTTTAAAGCATCAGATATATTATCAGTACTTGCCTTATCTAAAATGTTTTCTAAAGTGATTTTTGATTTTTTGTTTTTGTTTAAAATATTTTTAGGTGTAATTTTTCCTTTGGACATTATTACCATTTTCCTAATATTATATAAATGAAAAATTCAATATTTGATTATCTTATTTGATTAAATCTTAATCTTGTGGTGTTGTTACTTCTTCTACTAATTTTCTACCAGCAACAACCTCATCTACACTATGGACGGATGCACCGTAATGTTCAATTGCTTCTCTTATTTGTTCATATTTAAGATCACTACCTTCCATAGTAATTTTTACATTCTCTGTATCTTTGTCAATTTCCATTAATGTTATATTTACTCCATCTACTCCATCCAAACTGCTTAAATATAAAGCAAAAGAAGGAAGTGATGGGCTATGTGGTTTTAAAATATCTAAAACTACTCTTATTAGTGCGTTTTCCATTTGTTATAAATCCTCCGATTTAAAAATATAATCGTTTTTAATATAAATATATTTGTATTTTTTTCTATAATATTTTTTTTAGTAATTGTTGATACATACATTAATATATCATATCTCCTAAAAATAATATTGTGTAATATATAACGAAGTATTTTATCTTATTATTATTACATGTTAAATAATCTGATTACTTGATTGTTTAACCTAAATATACTAATGATAACGTTAATATTGATGTAAAATGCATCAACTCATAAAAAAAAATATTATGTAATTAAAAAAATTTCATCTACTTTGCTTGCATTATGATTTAAACATTAATCTAATAAAAGGCGATAGTATGACACATAAAAATGCCAAATATCATGATGATGAAGATTATTATTACATGGTAAAGGATGAAGTTACAACTACAAAATATTTAATACATTCACAAATAAATGCTAAAGGATTCGTTGAAAAACCAGATGTTGTAGGAGCAATATTTGGTCAGACAGAAGGATTATTAAGTGACAGTCTTGACCTAAGGGAACTTCAAAAAACAGGTCGTATCGGTAGAATAAAAGTGGATATGACCAATAAATCTGGAAGAACACGAGGTGAAGTAATTATACCATCAAGCCTTGATAGGATAGAGACAACAATACTTGCAGCATCACTTGAGACAATTAATAGGGTAGGACCTTGTGAGGCAACCCTTAGAATAACAAAGATCGAGGATGTACGGGCTGTAAAAAGAAGAACTATTGTAGAAAGGGCAAAAGAATTATATAAAAACATGATGGAAGAGTTTACACCAGAAAGTTCACGGATGATAGATGAAGTAAAAGATTCAATAAGAAGACCTGAAATTATAGAATATGGTGAAGATAATCTTCCTGCAGGCCCAAACACTCCAACGTCAGATGCAATACTTATAGTAGAAGGTAGATCTGATGTGTTAAATTTACTAAAATATGGTATAAAAAATACCATAGCAGTTGAGGGCGTCAATGTACCAAAAACTGTAGTGGAATTAACAAAAGAAAGAACTGTAACAGCATTTCTTGATGGAGACAGGGGAGGAGACTTAATACTCAAAGAACTTCTACAAGTTGGTGACATTGACTATGTAACAAGAGCACCAAGAGGATTGGAAGTTGAATATCTTGATAAAGACCAGGTAATACATGCACTAAAAAACAAGACATCTGTAGATAAAATTACAAATCATGCAAATTACAATCACAACAATCATAAATTTCATACAAAAACAAACAACAAACAATACGATAACAAAATAACCAAAAATGATGATAAAAACAGCAATTATAATCAAAAACAATCAGATAAACATATTCAGGAAACAAAATTATCATTTGAATACAAACAGATAAAAAATCAAAACAACAAATTCAAAGAAGAAATGCAGATTGAAAACAATGATGATGTAAAAAATGATTTAAATGAAACTTTTATAGAAAAAATAAACAAAGTTGATGAAGATAAAAGTCAAGATATTGATTCAGATCTTCAAAACAATAAAAAGGAATTAGAAGAAGTAAATGCTAAAGAAGAATCTGTTGATAATACAGAAGACAATACCAAACAGACAAAACAAAGTAAATGTCTTAAAATATTGGATGAAATATCATCAACAGGAAATGGTAAATTATTGGATGCAAACTTCAATCTAATTAAAGAAGTAAAAGTTGAAACAATATATAATGAAATCAAAACATCAACAGATAATATCAATATGGTAATCTTTGATGGTATTATAAGTCAAAGATTGGTTGATTTATCCAAAGAAAAAAATATCGAATGTTTAGTAGCAATAAAAATGAGTGAAGTAGTTAAAAAACCTGAAACCATTAAAATAATAACCAAATCAGATTAAGAGTATAATATACTCTTATTGACATTTTTTTTTATAATATTAATAAGCGATATTGGAATGTGATAAAATGACTAATGAATATCTTGAAGAAATAGCATTTGAGGAAACAATTGAAGATTATATTCTGGAGATGGATATACAAAGTTATTCTTCCAATACGTTAAAAACATATAGTTCAATATTGCATAGTTTTCACCACTTCCTATTATCACAAAAGAATATTAAGGATGAAAGAAGTATTTTAAGAACATTCAAAAAATATTTGCAACATTTGAAACGTGATAAAGAAGTAACTCCAAATTACCTTTATCTTGTAACAGTAGTCTTAAAGAAATTCTTTGAATTTGCACAACTTAATATTACAGATGAAATTCATGTTCCAAAAAGGACAAAATCCCTTCCAAAATCATTAAATGAACAGGAAGTATATGATTTATTGCATGCACGTGATGATGATTATGATCCTAAAAAGACAAATCCCCAGAATATATCCATGCTAAGAAATAAATTAATATTAACATTATTATATTCTACGGGACTACGTGTATCAGAGCTTATAAAACTTAAAATAGTAGCTATAGATGAACATGAACGTACAATCAGGGTACGTGGTAAAGGTGACAAGGATCGTATAGTAATATTTGATGACAATACATTAAACTTAATACATGAATATCTTGAAAAACGTCCTGTAGAAAACGAATACTTGTTTGTAAGTCAAAAAAATAAGACATTAACTCCAAGATATATTCAGCTGATGATAAAGGAATATGCAGAACGTGCAAATATAACTAAAAAGGTTACACCTCACATATTACGTCACTCTTTTGCAACACATCTATTGAAAAATGGTGTTGATATAAGGGCTATTCAGCAATTACTAGGGCATAGTAATCTTAGTACAACACAAATCTATACAAGTGTAGACATGCACACACTTAAGGATTTATATGATGGTGCAACAGTTAGCCGTAATCAAAACATTAGAAAGGCACAATCTGAAATCAATTCCTCAATGGATTTATAATTTCATAAACCTATAATTCTCTTTTTTTTAAAAAATAGTTGGATGTTATTCTTTGTATTAAAAAAGAATAAAAGTTAAGAATTTTATTCTTCTTTTGGTAATATTGATGTTGTAATACCGCTTGCAATAGCAATTTTAATTAAGTCTCCCACAATAAATGGTACTAGTCCCATAAATAATAATTGACCAATACTTAGAGGAGTGCCAGTTTTTACAAGCATAGCATGGTATAATCCGATTAAACCTGGGATGTATATACATACAAAGTTTGCAATGAGCATCAATACTACACATTGGATTGGTTTTCTTGCATTAACATAATGGTCAAATACATAACCAATAAATACTGCTGCAAATATGAATCCAATGATATATCCACCACTAGCCTGGAATATGAATTCAAGTCCATGATTCATATTTGTAAACCATGGCATTCCAGCAATACCTAGAAGTGTGTATAAAATCATACTAAGTCCACCATATCTGCTACCTAAAAAGACACCAGCAAGAAGTGCGGCAAATGTCTGGAAGGTAATGAGTACAGGACTCCATGGTACTGCTAGAGTAACTTGTGCCATAAGGCCTGTAAAGCATGCAAATGCAAATGATAAAAGAACCATTGTGGTGGTACTTGCATTATTTCTCCATGTATACCAAGAATTTTGCATCTCATGGAGTTTGTTTCTGTTAATATTTATAAGCATATAAATTACTCCTATAATTTATAATGTGTTAAATAATAGTACTTATGTCTTAATTATTTTTCTAAATACCATTAATATATTAATCTTTCAAAGTATATATCTATTATTATTTATTCATTTTTTTGTATTATTTAAACATTTAGTTTAATCATTAGATTAATATCAATCATTTAAGACACTTTATGGAATGTAGATGTTAATATTATTTTTTCTGATAAAAATTATTCAGAATAATAATCTTGTGGATGTGGTTGTGTTGGAATACATTTCTGTGGATTCTGTTTTTGATATATTTAAAAAGTACCTTAATAAATCTGGGAAAAATATTTAAATTATTAAAGATATGGTTAAATTTGTTAGGGATATAATAAATTAAGAAGTAATGTTGTTTAAAATCATCATTCATTAAGGATTAGAATGAATAAACAAAAAGATAAGGAGTAATTTGTTTCTGTATTTATTATTTAATTATTTATTTGTTATTTACTTATTCTAGCATACCATTTATCAAAATGATGATCTTCAGGGGTTGTATTCATTTATTGCTCATTTTTATAATCTGTTTATTATTCTTGAATTCTTTTTAGCAGAATGTAAAAATTCATCATAGCAAATCTTTATTAATTACCTTAAACATAAATTATATTATTACTAAAATGTATATATTATACGTTAAATTATTTTGATTAACATGATTATTTTCATTACTTAATAATTACTTTTTTAAGTATCAAATCTAATAGTAGTTAGTTATAAAGCTTTTAGATTAATGAATTAGTTTAATCATAGTAGATAAATTTATTTAGAGGGAATTTTTTATGGCAACAAAAGTAGTTGAGATTAAAACTTTAAAAGAAGGAAAATATTTAGTATTAGGTGGAGAAGCTTCTAAAATTACCAGTATTTCAACATCATCACCTGGTAAACACGGGGCAGCAAAAGCACGTATCGAAGCTGTAGGACTTTTCGACAATCAAAAAAGAAGTTTAGTAAAACCTGTAAACGCAAAAGTGGATATTCCTATTATTGATAAAAGAGTAGGACAAGTATTAGCTTTAATGGGTCCAGAAGTACAATTAATGGACTTAGAAACTTATGAAACAATAGAATTACCTATCCCTGATGATTTAAAAGATGACCTTGCAGAAGGTAAAGAAGTAGAATACATCGAAGCTATGGGTAATATGAAAATCATGAGAACAAAAGGTGGAAACTAAACAGTTTCTTATTCTTTCTCTTACTTTTTTTTTCATTTAATAATTAAATGATATCTTATTTTAATCTATTTTTATTAAATTTAAATATAAACAATTAAATTTTTATTATTTTCAATTTTTAAGAAATTTGATGCAATAATTACAATAATTATCTATAAATTTCATAATTAAATATATTATAGACAATTCATCTGTAATTTTTATAATTTCATCTACCTAATTTCCAAAGCCTAATTTTATATATTAAGTAAGACATAATATTATATTAGTTAATTAGCTATATGAGAATGCAAATGTATTTAAGATTTGAAAGAAAAGCAAGGTTTAAAATTCATGCTTAGTTATATAGTATAATTTTCAAAATTTTTTTAATCTAAAAAGATTTTGTTAATTGATTTTAAATACAATTTTCATTCTTTTTCATAAGGGGAATAAATCTACACAATTTAATACCTGAGCAAGTGAATGTTATAGCTAATACTTTAAATAGGACTTTTTAAATTAGTTCTATCACACTACATAACTTTTTTTTTAATATTATAGTTTAAAATCAGTACATATAATAAATTTAGAATAATCTGCTTATTTTCTGGAGTTTATTTTTAATTATCTTCTAAAAAAAGTTTTATAAGATTAAATTGTATTTAATCTCTTTTTGGGCCCATATATATTACAGGTAAATGAATTTCAGTCTGTGTCTGTTCGATAGGCGTATCTGGATTTGCAGGTATGTAAATTTCTGTAATTGGTCCTACAATATCATAATGATTTTCCAGAGCATAATTAACCATTTCTTTAATGCTTTCATTAAAGTTTTTATGTGAACCGAAGTGTCGTCCTGCAAGTACTGTGTGTTCAGTTATTTCTTTAAGTCCTAATTTGCCCATACGACCTGCTGGTTTGCCGTCATTATAGAAATCCTTAATTGGCATTCCAACCTCAAAGATCTGATCATTTTCGGCATGTTCCTCTAGGTCATTGTCATAGGATCCGTATGGAAATCCAACTGCTTCCAATCCATTTTCTTTAATTAAATCTGCAACTTCTTCAATAAATTCTGGAAGTTTGCTGAAACTATCAATATGAGGTACATATGCTACTTTTTGTTCTGGTATTTTTTTTTCTATAATATCCATATTATCTTCTCCTCTATTTATCAGATGTCTAGTCATTAAATTCTTTTATTTTTATCTATGTTTTTTCTATTTATATCTTTATAATTTCATATTTAAATATTCTATTTCATATCCTGTTTTTCCAATATTTTTTT
>SUTR01000007.1:15445-28159 GCA_015062825.1 Methanosphaera stadtmanae | reverse complement strand
TTTCCAATATTTTTTTCTATAACACTTTCAGCCACTTCCAAACCTCATACATATAGTATAAGTGGAGGATGTGATTAGAAAAAAATTCTCTCAAGTAAAACTATATATGCTGAATAAGGTTCTAATCATCATTTCCTCCATTTTAGACAGCATAAAATTATTGGAGGTAATAGGCTATGAATAGGAATAGTCTCATTATGTATGGGCTGTTATTATTTGCACTTATCATATTGGCTGCGGGCTTATCATCAGCTAATGCAGCAGATATTGATGGTGCAGTTTATAATGGTACAGCAATAAATACATATGATTATAATGTCATAGATTCACAAATAGGTCTTCATAGCAATGAAAATACTTATAAAACGAATAATGACTTGGAAAAAACAGAAAATAAAAATTCTGCTGAAAATAATGAAATTCACAAATCAGCACAATACGATAGCAATCAACTAAATGACAATGGTAAAAGAACTAACCTTGATGAACAAGTAAATAATCCATCTAAACAATCAAAGGATTTGCTTTTAAAATCAGATGCAAACAGGACTATCAAACAGGCACCTACAAAACAGTCAATGTCCATATCAACAGATGACATTACATGCTATGTGGATGATATAATTACAGTGGAAGTGCAAATGGATCCTGTGGGAATAACTGAAGGAGTATTGATGTATTCAATTGATGATGATCTTATAGGAACATGCAATCTTCAAAATGTGGGAACAAGCCTTGATATTGATACATATGGATATGAGGCAGGTGAACATACAATACATGTTGACTATACAGCTAGTCTTAACTATGAATCAGCATCAGCCACTTCACAACTAACAATACTAAAACATCCAACAGAAATAACAGACTTCAACACTCACTTTACAGATGATAACAACCTTGAAGTGTCATTCAAATTATATTCAAATGAAGAATATCTCTCAGGTGCAACTGTTAACATATATCACGATGAAACATTAATCAAAACGGTAACTGCTGAGGATACAGACATCATTGTAGAATTGCCAAATGATTACAACTATGAAATATTGTCCTTTGAGTATATGGGAGACTACAGTCACAACTACACCCTAAGTGATGAATTGGTTTATGTTGAAAAGCAGAATCTGCAGTTATATCTTCCACAGCTTAGAGGCTATCAGTCATCAAACATCACATCAAACATACTTATCTCATCAGATAAGGCAGTGAATGATGGTTTCATATATCTATACATAGATGATGCATTGGTAGACTCATATAGTGTAAATGATACATCAATAGAGGTGAATGTTGATCTTTCAAGATACCTTGAAGGAGAATATCCGGTTATGGTTGTTTATGGTGGAAGCAATGTATACAATGATGAAAACTATCAAACAACATTAAGGGTAAATAAGATTAACACAGTTACATATTCATATAATGTAACGGCATATAGAAATTCCCTTATAACATTAAGGGCTGCAGTGTATAATTATGTTGAAGATACATCCGATGGAATAATTGAATTATTCATTGATGATGAAAGCATATTTACAGACATCATAACAAACAACACATCAGTTCATGATTATATAATACCAGATACATTAGACTATGGGCAGCATCAGATAACAGTAAACTACTATGGAACCGACAGATATCAGGAATCCAGCTCAACAGCAACACTCACAGTAAACAAGTATAAGACAACAATCTATCTGACAAACTCCTCCCTTGACGGCCAAGGTCAAATCACACTTAATGTAAGACTATATTCATATGACCAGGAGGTTAATGATGGAGTAGTAAACTGTTACATAAATGGAAGTCTTGTATCAACAGCATATGTGGAAGACAATACTACAACAATCACATTGCCTGAAGAGTACCATGCTGATACATTATATGACTTGCAGCTTGAATATACCGGTTCTGAAGTTTTCAATGATTCAACTTTAAATACAACAATACAACAAAACAGGACAAATACAACTATCTATATATCAAAGTACCTATCAAATAAAGATGTACTTAACATAACAACATATGTTTACAGCAAAGATTATTCACAGATAAATGATGGCATAGTTGAAATATATCTTAATGATACATTGATAGGCATATGTAATGTTGAAAATAATTCAGCAAACATGGAACATGACATGACAAGCTATCCGACAGGTACCTATACAATAAAAGCCAACTACAATGGAACAAAAATATATTCAAATTCAACAAATACAACAACAGTAAACAAGACAATCATACAAAAGACAATCTACATTAACACACAAAACAATATAAAAGCAACACCAACACAACAAGTAACAATAAATGCAAACCTAACAGACTATGAATCAAATCTAATAGAAGATACAATACCAGCAACAATCACAATAGCAAACCAGACAATAAACACACAATTTACAAACGGAAAACTAACCTACACCTATACAATTCCGGAAGATATGATAGGAAAACAAACAGTCTCAATACAAACACAAAACATGACATATTACAGGCCAGCAACAAGAAACATAACATTGGATGTTGACAAAAACAACACATACATCAGCTCATCAAATACAATAACCGCTACAAAACTTGAAAACATACAAATAAATGCAACACTCAACACAAACAACGGAATATCAAATACAAAAACACCTGCAGTAATCAAAATAAACAACAAGACAATACATCAGGGATACTTTATAAACGGATTGTTACAATACACATTAAAACTAGACAACAACTATAAACAGGACCAATACAACATAACAATCCAAGCACTAACAACAACACAATACAAGCCATCAAACAAGACAATAACACTCAACCTACAAAACAGAAGAACATATATAAGATCACAGAACATCTACTCACAAAAAGGAGATAAAATAACCTTCCAGGCAACACTCTATGATTCACTAACGCAACAGACAATAAAGGCAGAAATACCTGTTGTAATCAAATTAAACAATGTAACAATAGCAACACTCACAACACAAAATGGAAAAATAATATACACCCACAACAACAACTACAACAACCAACAATATAACATAACAATAAAATCAGCAACAACAGGAATATATAACTCATCCGAATGGAATGGACAATTAATAAACAGCAAATCCGATCTTGAAATAGTCACACAAAACATCTATGCAAAATCAAACACTACAATACAAATCAAGGCAGACCTACTCAGGGACAACAGCATCATAACACAGACAATACCTGTTGCAATAAAAATCAACAACCTTACAATAACAACATTAAACATAACAGACGGCCACATAAATTACCAATACAAACTTCCAGACAACCTATCACAGAAAGAATACAATATAAGCATAGTAAGTGGAGAAACATCCAGATACAATGAGGCAATCACAACGTCCAAACTAATATTAACCAAGAATTATCAGCAGATAATAACAGAAAACATCACAACAAATCCAAACAAAACAGTAACAATCAAGGCAAAACTGGTGGACATAAACTCCAACCTAATAAAAAGCAATGCAAAAATAAACATTAAAATAGCGGGACATACCATAACCGATTACAACATCACTGATGGTATAATAAGCTATCAATATAATGTAGGTAACATGAAAAAAGGATTCTATGACATATTGGTACAAACAGGAGAAAATACCTGTTATTATCATGCAACAAGTCATGGAATACTGGAAATAGTATAAAAAGATATTATACATTTCCATTTATTTTTTTTTCAAAGTTTAATTTATTGGTGATTTAAACAAGCAATGGGAAGTAAATCAGGTTTACCTGGTTGATAAATCTTCAAATTATCCTGAAGAAAATCTATAAGGGTTAAAAAAATAACTTGATTAAAATTGTTTGGTTAATACTTGATTTGAATTACTAAATAGGAGTTGAGGTCATGATATTTATATTGAAAATAGTAATAAGCATAATCTCATTTCTGATTCTATATATGCTTTGGTGTTATATTGCAATAATACCATTTACATTCATAAATGCATTAGATGATGGATTCATCACATTCATCGGATGGATTGTGCTATATATAGTCTCTGCAATAATACTGATAATTATAGTATGGAATTTCTGTTTCCTGCTATTATAATTAAAAAAAATAAGAATAAAACATTATAGGATTAATTCAATCCTATAATTTGGTTGCAGCTCGTGGATAACTGCTTATTAATCCATAACGGAATAATGAATATCCATATGAACCGGCACTCATAACTGCCTGGGCATCAAGTTCCAGCTCTGATTTTGACAATTGTATAAGTCCTCCACTTGTTTCCTTATATGTCTGAAGAACAGTTACAACCTTGGAATACTTTGCATGGTTTACAACATAGGATGTAACACTTTTAAGCCAGGAACGACCTGCATTATAATCATACTTGTATGCCATAGGAAGCATCACATCAACATAAGGACTTAATGCGGCATAATCCTGACCATAATATGTTTTAGTACCAGCACCCTCTGCAAATACACATGCAGAAAGAATAAGGTCACTGTCATAATTATTCATCAAGGTCTTGACCTGTTTTACAAAGTTTGTAACTTTATTTGCATTGACACTGCTTGGATTGCTTCCACTATATCTTACATAATCCAAGCATATACCATCAACACCACTAATTCTTATTACGCTGCTGATGAAGTTTTTAACAACAGTCTGTCTGGAGGATGATATGTCAAATCCATTTCCTGTATAGAAACAGATAACCCATCCATGAACACGAATATTCGTATTTTTACATAATGACACAACCTGCTTTAGCTTAGCGGTATTGTCTGTTGATGCAGTAGTCTGTACATAAACATCAGTAACACCATTATTCACCCAAGTCTTGACAGTACTGCTGGATACACTAGCACCAATCTGCACAAACAATGATGTAATCTTGGAGTTAATCAATTTACTCTTTACATATAATGTATCCTTTAATTTAACATTGTATGAAGATGCAGTGACTGATACACTACCCATGCTGGTAAACTTATTGGAAACACTATATGCTCCATTGGATGTAACACCATTATATGTCTTTTTAACGCCACAGCCATTAATGGATAATGCTACGTTAAATTTTCCAATATTATTTGCATTGAATGAAGTTGTAGTTTTACCATTTGATACCTGATTAAATGAAACTGTGGTTTTACTTGTCTGATTAACACTTACACTATTGACATCAAGAGTCATAATCACCCAATTGCTTACGGTTGTATGATATGCTCTGCTGCCTGATGGATTGGAATTACTACACCACCAATTGTAATTGGCTAAAGTTGTTCCACCATTATCATAAACATCAATCTTGTTGTTGTCCTTAAGGATACAATAGGTTATATTTGTCTTACCGGACGTGGTGTAGATTACTCCATGTGTTGTTGCATTATTTGATGCAAAGGTTGACTTTGTAATCTTTACTATGGACTTCTCATTATAAACAGCACTACCAATAGCTGCAGTATTCTTCTGGAATGTGGAATTTGTAATATAATTTACAATATTCTGATTCTTAAGTACAACTGCACGATTGTTATTATAGCTGAATATGCTATTTTGTATTATGATTCTTGACTTATCATTGGCAAATATGCATGAGGCCATATTGCTTGCAGTATTTTTTGTAAATTCACATCCAGTAATGGTGGTATTTATATTATTATTGGCAGTGGATGTTATTACACCACCAGTAGTTGCCTTATTGTTAAGGAATTTGGAATTTGTAACTTTAAGTGTAGCAGTATTATATATTGCTCCACCAACATTAGTGGCCTTATTTTCATTTATTGTAGAATCCCTTATTGACAGGTAATTCTTATTATATATTGCTCCACCATCTTTTGCATTGCTTGAGAGTATGCTTGATGATTTAATGCTGACAGTACCCTTATTATATAGACAGGCACCATAGTTACTTGCAGTATTTGACTTGAAATAATCCTTATTTAATTCCAATGTGGATTTTTCATTGAATATTGCTCCACCATTGACTCCTGAATTTGATGTGAATATGCATGATCTAATATAATTATGTACATTACTGCTTTTAAGATATACTGCAGTATTCTTGTTTTGGGTAAAGTTGGAATTGTCAACATCAATCTTGGATGATGATACAATTGCCGCTCCCAATTGACTTGCAGTATTGGATTTAAACACTGTTTTACTTGCCTTGTATGTTGCAAGATTATATATTCCTGCCCCATATTTGGCATTGTTGTTTGACAGTAATGTTTTATATGTTGTTAGAACGCCCTTATTATAAACTGCTGCACCATAACTGGCACTACATGAGTAGATTCTCATACCATTTAATGTTAATTTACCCTTATTGTAAATTGCACCTCCATAGGTATCCTGAGCATTCTTTATGCTGAATGTGTAAAATGTAACACTTGCACCCTCTGCTATTGTAAATGCATGATTGGATGCTGCATTGACTATTGTATTCTTGGAACCACTACCAACAATTGTAACACTTTTATCAATATAAATATTGTATTGCTTATAAGTTCCACTAGTCAGGTAGATTGTGCCACCGTTTGATACAGATTCCAATGCACTTTTAATAGTGGCTTTAGGATTGTTTTTCTGTCCATTATTCTTATCATTACCATTACTACTTACATATATTGAAGATGTTTGGCTGGCTTGTTTTGTTTGAGTAGTATTTGTCTTGGCAATGTCCTTTGTTGTTGAAGTTTTTGTATTTATTGATTGCTGACTGTCGGTTGTCTCAGTTGAGATGTCAAGGTATTCTGTATTGCTCTGATGACTGTTTAAATCATTGTTATAACTATCTGTAGCATTTTCTGCAGCACTTACTGCACTGATTGAAAATGCTATTGTCAAGATTATTATTATTGGAAATAATCCTTTTAAAAGTTTATTTCTCTTAATAACTAATCACCTCATTACTATTATCTTTTGATATTTTTTCAACAATTTAAGTATTAAATTATGTTTTTTCTCTTTTATATGTTTACCCCTAATATATAAAATGTCATAAATTTATTAAGAGATTTTTATATAAATATTATCTAGTGATTATATGAAGGATAAGAAACCAAGTTTAAAAAGGAATTCATACAGTAAAAAATCACATGATTTTTCAAAGAATCTGAAAATAGATAATTTATCCTTAAATAAAATCAATCTAAGAAATACTTCTTTAAAGCAGGCATTTAATAAAATAAAGGCAGATAATAAAATATTATCAAACACACCACCAAAGACGATAATGATGGTTATAGTCATAATAATACTGTTAATATTATTCATTACAACCATCAACATCAATTCAGAGGTTCATAATGAAACTGAAGAAGTAAAGCCAGTAGAGATAATGCTTGGAAATAACAGTATAGGTAGTGTAACAAAGCTTGGACCATATGGAAATACCACATCCAACATAACAATAGCGTATATACTGGGTGTTCATCCAAGAGAAAAAGGGGCTCATAAGCTGATGGAAGATGCATTAATGCAAGAAAAGGAGAATAATCTTAGTTACTGTTATTATATCTACAAGGTTAATGTAACACAAAATCCAACAGAATTTGATCTTAGCCGCATGAATGGACAATTGCTAGCACAGGACTTTGTTGTTCCTGACATAATAAACAACTCATTTAACCTGGCAGTAGACTGTCATTATAGTGATGGTTCATGGGGTGTGGAAAGATTCCTGTTTACACCACGGGAGGATAATATTGTATCAAAACAGGTGGCTGATGGTATAAACAATACATTTGACTGGATAACATACTTTATGCCTGATGATCCATCAAGTCCGTCATTTGTTACAGGGCCGATTAATGATGGTGGGGTTCCAGCAATACTCTATGAAGCTTATACAGGGGATGCCAACAATACAACATTAGAACATGATAAACAGTTAATACAATACATTGATAAGTATAACTTCACAACAGAGGAATAAAGGTATATGGAAAGTTATATATTGCTTTGATAGCTTTTACTGGTATTCATTTAAAATTATTTATTTTTATAAAAAAAGGAGAATTATATGAATTTTTAATAATTCATACTTTATACTATTTTTTTAAATTAAAAAATATTATTTTTGACAGGTCTATATTTAGGATATTACCTGGTTAATAACATCTTCATTGTGAGTTTCTATTTTAACGATTTTTCCATCCTGTAAATATTCAAAATTGTATTCTGTTCTACCATCATCCATTTCTGTCCAGTAATATCCATCTTTGCCTGCAATAGTTTTTTTCTGAGCATTTGGTAAGTTTATTGTTTCAATTTTGGAATTTGTTTTACTTCCTACATGGATGTCAAGTTTTTCTCCATTGTTGTTTCGGTAGTCTGCAGATACTTCTGTGTCAACTGCATTTCCATCCATATGTTCTGCATCACCAGGGTGGGAATTGTCTTGATAGTTTTCGACTGTTGTGAATTCTTCAGGTATTTAAATGTTAAATCACTTAAGGTTAAAGTTCCGTTTTGAATATTATTGTTGGTTGCATTTGCATCAGCGGCACTTAAGGCTGCAATGTGCATGTTAAAGCTATTAATGCTAAAGACATTATTATAATTTTTTTCATATTTATTTTCATCATTTGAATCAACACTTTGAAAATCATTATTATTATTTAATGAGACTTCTTCTCATCTAGTTAAACTATTGTTCTCTAACATATATAGTTTTTTGACTGCAAGTGCTTACTTACATGGTTTTAAAGCTTGATATTGTATTATTTTACTTTTAATTAAAATATTTTAAAGGATTGGTCTTTTTTTCCTAATTTGTATCTTAATCAATCAGGTGCTTATTTAATTAATTAGTTTATTGTGCCAAAAAAGTAAAAAAAAATGATATGGGGGATTAGTTTCTTATTATGATGTATATCATGTATACTATGAATAATCCTACAAGTATTAGTCCATCTTTACGGTTAAAGTCATTCTTATCATATGCTAGGATGTATGTGATAATCATAACTATAATCATTATAATACAATCTATTAACATTATGTCTGTTGTGGCGATAGGAGTAATTGTATTTGTTAATCCTAGGATGAATAGTATATTGAATATGCAGCTTCCAATAGCATTACCCAATGCAATGTCAGTTTTCCTATTGTATGCAGCAGTAACACTTGTAATTAGTTCAGGAAGGGATGTACCAATTGATACAATGGTAAGTCCTACCAGTGTTTCACTCATACCTAAACCTAATGCAATGCTTTTTGAACTTTCTACTACTAAATCTCCACCAACTACAATAGCAATTAGGCCACAAATAATATATATTGCAATTATTGGCATGGATAAGTGTGTTGTACCAACACTCATATTGGTGTCTGTTTTTTTAGCCCGTAATATAAGCCATCCTACATATGCAATTAATATGACAAGTAATATGATACCTTCAATTCTGCTGATGAGATTTCCTGTAACTATGAAGATTAACAGTAATATGCTGCTGACTAATAGAATTGGAAAATCCTCTTTTAAAGTAACTTTATCTATATCTATCTTATAAATTACTGATGTTATACCAATAACTGCAAGTAAATTAAAAATATTACTTCCGATAATGTTACTTATGGCTATAGCATTACTATTGGTGAGAGCTGAAGTTACGCTAACTGCAGCTTCAGGTGCACTTGTTCCGAAAGCAACAATGGTAAGACCAATAATCATGGAGGGAATCTTAAGCATTGTTGCAAGATCACTTGCACCTTCTACAAAGTAATCAGCACCCTTTATAAGAAGAACAAAACCTACAAGTAATAATATAATTGTTATAATATCCATTTTATTAAATCCTCATATAATCTTTATTCTTCCAGTTTATGAAGTTCATCATATAATATTGGTAAAAATGAACCTATATCTGTTACTATACTAATTACCTGTGCACTACCACGATCTGCAAGTTTTGTTACACTTGCATTACTAATGTCTACACAGACACTTTTTATACGTGCAGGTATTATGTTACCCGTTGCTACACTATGAAGTAATGTTGCAATCATTATTACCATATCAACATCCTGTACTTCCTCACGCATACGTTGCTGTGCTTCCTGTGAATCAGTAATAACATCAGGAAGTGGTCCATCATCACGAATACTACCGGCAAGTACATATGGTGCATCGTTTTTTACACATTCATACATCACTCCACTAGTCAGTATTCCCTGATCTACTGCATCTTTGATGCTTCCTGCCTTGTTGATTTCATTAATTGCACAGATATGATGTTTATGTCCATGAGCTACCAGTTCTCCAGTTCTGGTTTTCACACCAAGACTGGTACCATAAAGTGCATTTTCAATATCATGTGTTGCAAGTGCATTTCCTGCAAATAACTTATTGACATAGCCTTCCTTAATCATGTTTGCAAGTACTCCTGCACATCCTGTGTGAATAACGGCAGGTCCTGCTACAACAACTACTTTTCCACCTTTGTCTTTTATGTTTTTCATCTCTACAGCTACCTTGTTGATGATGCTGCGTGTAGGCTTTTCTGCTGATGCTTCACTGTTCATGAATTCAAATGTATTTTTTCCACGGGATTTTTCAGGTGGTGCAACTTTCACACCTTTATGACCTACAACAACCATTTCACCCTTTTTAATAGTATTCAATGGTTTGCATGTTGCAGTATTGTTATTTGTATCAACTACCAGCATACAGTCCATTTCAATATTGTCAATGTTTATCCATTTGCCATTATAATGTACTTTGGTTGTGTAGTTTGTTGTTGAATAGAAGTTATCTGGTACTGTTTTATCTTTTTTTGATGCTACTAGTTCTACTTCATCATCTTCTACAAGTTCTGCACCTAGATCAGTTACCATATCCAATATTTTATCTAATCTTTTTTCATTGTCACATTCTATATGGATTCTAGCAGTACTTGTATCAGTATTATGTTTTCCAACATTCAACTCTTCAATCTCATAGTCACCACCTTGGTCAATAATGGTATCCATGACCTTTTGTAGTGTAAAAGAGTCAATGATGTGTCCTGTTAACTTTATTTTTTGTACATACATTTATTCACTGTCCTCTAATATATTATACATGTTAAAATAATTTTATTAATATTGTTTTCTTTCATTGATAATTACTATTTATATATCTAATTCTTAGTTAAAATTAATTTCCATATTACTGTCTGATGAGGTTAACGTATTATATGAAATTTATCTAAAAAGTCTGTTAAAAAGTGATGGGAGGTGAAAAGTGGGTTATCTTTTTTGTTGTTATATAATACCCATAGCTTTATTTGTTTTAAGTATTGATTTTTCACCATCTTCTTCTAATTCAAGCATAGCTCTTATAGCATCAACATTTTCTGGTACTACATCAGATTCCTGATGTACTGCTTGCATATAGAATAATTCTCCATCAACTACATTAATGGATTCTTTCCATACTGGTATTTCATACATGTCTCCGCGACTTCTTCCTAAATCCTTAGCATATTCCATGATTTCTGCTGTTGAACCAAGTTTTAGACTTGCATCAATTGGAAGTACACGATATGCATTCTCAAATGCGTCAAGTACATCATCAGTTGATACGTTATTTTCAAGTTCTACCATAATATTATGGGTATGCATAAGGGTTGTTGGAACAGCAAGTGCCATTGTCATTACATCCATTCCTTTAATGATGGTTTGTACATCAGGTCCATGGTGTGAAGGAACGGTGGTAACTGGTTTAATAGCATTGATTGGTCCTTTTTTAGCATCATTAGGATCAGCTGCACGTCTTACCATAACTGCTCTTACTTTTTTTACACCGGCTAAATCATTTACTGGTTTGAGTGTACGACATAAACCGGTTGTGTTACATGATACAACACGTACGTAATCTTTACCAAGGCTTTCTTCATAGTTTGATTCAGCATTGAATGAAGTACCAATAGGGTCATGGTCTTCTCCACCTTCAAAGATAGCTTTAAGTCCTATTTTCTTATATGTTTCTTCCATGTTTTGGATACCTACTCCTCCAGGAGTACAGTCAACTACTAAGTCTAGTTTTTCAAATAATTCATCAGCAGTACCTGTAACTTTAATACCAGCTTCTTCAAACTGTTCTTCTCTTTCAGGTACACTAATGTATAAATCATATCCTTTTTCTACAGCAGCTTTTGCTTCATAATCAGGAGTTCTCTTAGTAATTCCAGTAATTTTCATGTCATCTTGAAGAGAAACAGCATCTGCAACTCTTTTACCTATAGTTCCGTATCCATTAATTCCTATATTTTTCATAGTATTACATCCTCATCTATAAATATAATATTGTATTGATGAAAGAAAAGAATTAGATAAACTAATCTCTTATAATAATATATAAGAATACAACATAATATAAATTTAATGATTTGTTTAAAATAGGAAAAAAAGATATTTTCTTACTAGAAAATTGATTTGAGGATAATAAAAACATAAAGAGATAGTAATGTCAATTGTTTTGATTGTTAATGGGATATCTATTAATAATTATATATTATATAACTTTAGTTAATTTTAATTATTATTTGTATATTTGAATCATTATTTATCAGGATAATATATTAAATAGACTAATGTATTTTAGTCTATTTATTTGAACTAGTCTATTTGAATAGACTAATGTATTTTAGTCTATTTATTTGAACTAGTCTATTTGAATAGACTAATGTATTTTAGTCTATTTATTT
>SUTR01000007.1:0-15435 GCA_015062825.1 Methanosphaera stadtmanae | reverse complement strand
AATAGACTAATGTATTTTAGTCTATTTATTTGAACTAGTCTATTTGAATAGACTAATGTATTTTAGTCTATTTATTTGAACTAGTATAAATAATTGAACTTATTTGTGAAAATGATATTTGGCTGTTAAATCTTTTATTTAGTTGTTTATTTAATTTAATAATCTTATTTTAAAAGAAGAATCTTATCAAAAAGGAGGTCAAGTCGATTATTAAAAAAATAGTAATAAAGAGAGGTGGCTGTTTTTCATAAACCTATTTCTTTGGATATGAAGTAACCTAACACTCCACCTACAATTCCTACAACAAGGTATATGATAATATAAATTGTTAATGAGCTAATCATATAATTTGCATATACTGCACCATAGCTCATATATGTAACTGCAAATGAGAATATTGAAATGAGTACTGCTGCAACTAATGTTGCAATTCCACTTGCAACTGCAGATTCTGTCATATCATCATTTCTCATAATTCCTATAAGAATTCCTGCAAATAGGATATAAGGGACTATGCTGCTTGATGCACCACTAGTAAGGTATGATATGATAATCATTATTATACCTAGGGGTACTGCTTTTCCTTTAATTGCATTATTCAAATCCATATTTAATCCTCCAATTTAGTTATTTTTTATTTCATCAACTATATAATAACCAATCATTCCACCAGTCAATGCAAGTATGATGTACAATAGATTTAATACAAGATACACTGGATATGATTGTAGGGTAACAATAGCATATAATGGACTTTCTGTATAATATACTACGATAATTGATATTATAAATGATATTATACTTCCAATAACTGTTGCTATTGTTGTATTTGCCAATATCTTGGTTTTATCATTGCTTTCTATTATTCCAATTATAATTCCTACAAACATGAAAAATGGTGCTACTGCAGTACTTGTGGATAAAGTGGTAAATGCTAAAATTAGTACTATGCTTATTAGTATTACCTTAGTGTCTATAATTTCTTTAAAATTAATATCTTCCACCTCCCATGTAAAAAAGGGGGTTAGATGTGTTTGATAACACATTTATTCTAGTGGTGTACCTTCTATTGCACCTATTTTTGCAGGGAAGTATTCATCTACAATGTATTCGAGTCCATATTTTGAGAAAGACTGCTGTTCTGCTTTTTTACCAAGTTTTATCATTTTCTTAATTTCTGTCTGCCAGAATTCTCCTCTGTAACGAGGATCTGCTGATAATTCTTTAAGACGTGCAACGTCAATGTCTTTTAGTTTATCTGTAGGTAAATCGTAATTGGTAATGTCACTTGCTGTTACACCTAGGAATTTTGCATCTGGTGTTGCAAGGTCATGGTTTACGTGTGCTAGTTTTGCACTTCCTGATATGATTACCATACCAATGTGGAATCCCCATGGGTCTCCGTCGTTACAAATATATACAGGTACATTAAGTTCATCACTTGCACGTCTGATAAATCTACGTGTAGCACGTGCGGCCTGTCCTTTTAGTCCTACAATCAGGGTATTGAATCTGTCATATGCTTTTTCCTGTACCATACGGTGGAACATCCCCATGGTTTCTACTGCGATGATACGTTCTACGCCACTATCTACAAATTCCACATCATCTACTGTTGGTGGAATAGAATATCCTGATTTTCCCATTTTAAGTGCATTGAATTCAACATCCTCATCTTTGAGAGTAATGTCTCCATATACTGCTGCACCATCTTCTTCTGGTAGAAGTCCTAGATTTTCACGTGATACACCAAGTGTTACTTCTATGTCCTCTGTAATGTTGTTTGATTCCTGCTGGTTGTCAAATCCTACATCCCATCCTTCGGATACATAGTACATCTCCCTCATGGTAGCCGTCTTTTGGATGTTTACAAGTTCTTTACAGAAGTTTCCAACACACATCATCTGTGCCATTTTCTTAATCTGTTTTACATTACCAAGTGATCTTGTACCTTTTCTGTCTCCAAGTTCAAAGTATCTTTTATCTTCATTATAGATAATGTTACCTGTTCCTCTTGAAGGTATTTTAAGGCTTGGCACTTCTTCTTCTAATATCTTTTCAAGAACTTCATCACCCATACCACGTAATCTATTTAATGCATGTTCTTTATGTTTCATCATAGTAATCTATGCCTCCTTTTCTATTATTCTTCATCTTCTTCCATTTGTATTCTCATCTTAGGTTCTTCAGTTTTTATCTTCATTGGCTCAATTTCTGGTTGTTTAAGACGATTTTTCATATCCATAATTTTGGCTTTGTGTGTTACTTCATCCATTATCTTATCGTATTCTGGAACATCTTTTTCTGCAAGAAGTGCTGATTGTTTGATAACTACTGGTACAAGATCTTCAAATATTTTTGCCCTCATTTCTTCATTCTTTGCAGCTTTTTTGGTTCTTATATATTTTTCTAGCTTTCTTGCTATTTTCATTGTAGCTTGTCTTATTTCACGTACTATCTCTTCTTCTGGTGCTACACTTTGTTTTCCAGTTGAAAGGTATGGTACGTTTGTTGATATGATGTTTACAAATACGGATATTGGTGCATCATCAAGGCTTCTTACTCCGTATCTTCTCCAGTCAATACTTTTTAATGCTTCTGTAATTGCACAGCTACCTTGGTCAAATGTTAATGGGACACGATTTGCAAATCTCATTATTTCTGCTTTTCTCTGTTGACCTACAAGTCTTCCTGCATTTCCACCATATGCAATTCCTGCTTCAATGATAAATGATACTCCACCACGGTATGCTTGTGGTTTTCTTGTTATAGCTGTTGAAAATTCTGGTAGGAGAATTTCATTTATACCTTTTTCTATTTGTTCATTTCCGATTGGCTTAAGTCCATTTGTTGGAGGTGCCATGAATTTCATTTGGTCAAACTGTTTTACAACAGTTTCTGCTTCCTGCCATGTTATGCTTTTTGGCCTTTTATTCATATCTATACCAGTAGCTTCTTCTATTTCCTTGATTTTTGCTGCTGATACACGGCTTAATGAATCCATAAGTAAGTTTTTAAATCTTTTCTTATTGGTTGATTTACATAGGTATATGATATCGTCTGCTGTTACTCCTTTTGGATGTGGAAGTACTTCTTTTGGAAGTGGTGGTATTTGGTCTGTTGCTCTTTCGAATGTATATTTACGGTCTGTTGGATCTTTGAAAACTATTCTTGCATGAGGATTTCCTATAACTGTTCTTCTTATGTATTCATATGCACCTTGTTCACTCATGGAATATGATACATCTTTAAATTCTATTTCTATTCCAGAACCTGTACGATCTGTTTCAAATTCTTTTCTGTCTAGGATTATACCGGTATTCTTCTTAACATCAAGTTTCACAGTCATTTCAATTCCTTTGAATTGATCACCATCTTTGTATCTTGATCTGATTTTCACTGGTTGTCCTGTGGTCATCTGGGATAATAGTACACATCCACTACATCCTAATCCTTGTTGTCCTCTTGATTGTATGTTTCTAAATTTACTTCCTGCAAACATTTGACAGTATACCTTTGTAATGAATTCTTCTGGTATACCTGGACCATTGTCTGCATGTTTTAATAGATAATGATCTTTTCCTAATCTTTTTAGTTCTATTGTTATATCTGGTAGAATTCCTGCTTCTTCACATGCATCTAGACTGTTTGTTATTAGTTCGTGAAATACTATTGTTAATGATCTTATTTTTCCTGAAAATCCTAACATCTGTTTGTTTTTTCTGAAAAATTCTGATGCAGTTAATTCTTGAAATTCTTCAAATAATTCTGATGTATCACGTTCCAAGTTTTTCATGCCTCCGATTATATTTTTTTTTAATACACACCTTGTATTATATTTTATTTAAAATGTATTAATTAATTATTTTATTATACTTAATCTAATTAACTGTTAATTCTTATGAAAATATTATTTTTTTATTAGAAAACATTAGTATTTTCATTAAGTGGTATACATGGGTGATATTAATTTGTATATTTTAATCTTTACTATAATATATGTAAATGGTATAATATAAATCATTGCATATACCCTCTCCACACAAAATACTATAAGTTAGGGGGGTCTTGATAAGTAATACAGAATTCTTTATAAATAAAATATAATTTTTAATAAAATTTTAAAAAAAAAGCTACAACAATCAATATTTTCATATGATTTTATCCTTGAAAAAAGAAGGTGTTTTTAAAACAATCCAAAAAAAATTAGAAAATAGAAGTAAACTCGTTACTTCTATCCAGTAATAGTTAATGCTTTGGATGAATACTTGATACTGTTTGATTGGGTGTTACCATTATATGCAAGTAATACTTCATATGTACCTGCCTTGAGGTTAGCTGGTAACTTATAATCCCATTGTGCTATTCCATTAGATACAATTTTTGTAGTGGAAACTTCTTTTCCATTTTCTATTAAAGGAACAGTTTTACCGTTAACCTTAAATATGTATCTACCACTTATAACGTTTGTTTTGGTTTCACTATTTATTAGTTTAGCCTTAAGTGTAATGGTACTTCCTGCTTTTGCTTTTATACTATTGATTGTAACAGTAACATTCTGTTTATATATGGTTGCAGTTGTATTGAATATAACCATATTGTATCTGTAGTTTTCACCAAGGGTAATTTTAACATTGATTGTACCTGCTGGAAGATAAGGTAATGTAAATTTAGCATTAAGTACACCATTAGTGGTTGTGGTTGTAAGTACTGTTCTGTCACCTACTTTAATTGCTATCTTGTTGTTTCCTCCAAGAACATTTCCATTTGCATCTTTCAATGTTTTGTTAATTGTAATTACTTTTTCTGAACATCCTTTTATCACAAATGAAAACGTTGCATAATTGACCTTATTGACTTTCATAGTAGTATTGTTTTCAGCACGTAAATATCCTTTTTTAGCAAATACTGCAGTTATCTGATGAGTACGTGCGGAATATCCTCTTAATGAATAATTTAATGTTGCTTCTCCATTTACTACTTTAAGATTTATCTGTTTGTTATTGTCATCGGTCAATGTTAATCCGTTTACTTTTATGATTGCTGTTCCATTAAGTTTTTGATTGGTATCTGCATCTGTAATCAATAATTTGAATGTAGCAGTTTTACCAGTATCAATTGATGTAGGAGCTGTTATTTTAATGTTTGCTGTTTTATTAAGTTTAACATTGAATGTTGTGCTGTTGGTTGATGCTTTATAATCATTGCTTCCATCATAGCTGACTTTCACAACTCTTGTATTGAGGTTATTTACATTATATTTTATTGAAAAGACTCCGTTATCTCCTGTTTTTGTAGTGTAATTTGCATTATTTATGCTTATTGCAAGTTGTTGTCCTTTTATTCCAGTATTTCCTGATAATAGTTTACCGCTTATGTTTAAAGTTGTGGCGTTATATGCAACAGGTATCTTGTCAATTGCTATTGTGGTTTGTTTTGCTGATTTGCTGTTTGTAACAAGGAATTTATTGTTGGTAAAGTTAGTAGCATCCACTATTAAATTATATGTATGCGTACCTGAAACAGTGTAGTCTACATTGGATTTGGTCATGGTAGTTGATTTTACCAATGATCCGTTTTCATATATGCTGACCTTTGCATCTGTTGGGATGAATTTTCCTTCATCTTTCATTACAATCATATTGTTTTCTATAGCAAATGATGCAGGAGTGTTGTATTTGAAAATGTTATTTGATGCAACCAGTTTACCTTTCTTATTGTTTATTACACTATCTGAAGCTGTATTTTCTATAATTTCATTTCCAGATAATATTACATTTCCTGTATTGTATAATGCTCCGCCTTCTTTTGAATTACCTGATTTAATGGTATTGCCATTAATTGTCATATTTCCCGTATTGTATAATGAACCAATTAACGTGTTGTTTATGACATTAATGCCATTGTATCCTCTACGATTTGCTTTTGAATAAATACTGTAATTTTTTGAAGTTATATTGTTATTTGTTATGGTAATGTTGTTTTCCATTATGTCTATACCGTTTTTATCGCTTTGGATTTTATTATATTGAATAACACTGCCACTTCCACTAGCAATAACTCCAATACTGTTTTCATTTAAACCTTTAATGGTATTGTATTCAATACGTGAATTTCCACCAGTATAGATACCATTTGCTGTATTGGTAATTGTATTGTTTCTTATGATATTGTCATTTTCTGATGAAATTCCTCTATTTCCACCATTAACACTATTTTTTTCAACAGTGTTGTTAAAACCCATTATCTGTATTGGATAACATGTGGAAAATGTTGATTTTCCAATTACAGTATTTTCTTTTATAATGTTATTGTTTGATCTTAATGTTTCATTAGTTTCATTGCTTTGACCATAAGCACATAAGTATATTCCATTAGCAGATCCGATAATTGTATTGTTTATAATTTGATTGTTTGTTGAAGCATAAATTCTCATGTTGGTCTGTGTATGATTTGCCTCAAAGTAATTGTTTTTTATTTCTGAATTGTTCATAAGGTATGATGTTAATACAAAATCATTTGATCCTTTTACAAAGATATTGTTATTTAATATTTTAACGTGTGTAGCATTTTCTATTATTATACCTTCACAATTATCTTTGGTATTGGTAATTGTTAGGTTAGAAACTTGGGAATAACTGCTACTTACACCATTTAAATATACTGTACAGTTATTTAACTTTGCAGTTTTTCCAATACTTGTAATGGTAATATTGGACTTGTCAACTCCAAAGTTAATATTGTTAAATGTTCCTTGTAAATCGATTATATCTCCAGAATTTACAGAACTTGTCGTTTTTAAATCTGTTGTTTGGAAATATTTATTATAATTGCTATTAGTTACTTTTATTGTTTGTGATTTTTCTTTAACATTATTTTTTTCTTCTTTTATTATCTGTTTACTAATATCATTGCTTGTTTCTATATTTGCTTGAGTTGTTGTATCATATGGGCTGAGACTTGTTTGTTCTTGTGTATTGTTTGCAATGTCTGCAGCTGATATGCTTGTCAAGCATATTAGTAAAGTAAATAAAATAAAGAAGCCAAAATATTTTTTCATATTTTCACCGTTTATTCTTTCATATTTTATTTTATTTAAAAAACTTTTAATAATTACAAATTAACTATATAATATGTTTTCTTTTAAATAGTATTAAGTATTTTTTATAATTTTTAGTACATATCCTATTTTTTTTGAATATGATTTTTTTGATTAAAAATTATAGATTAGTATGTGGTTATAATCTTTAAATAAAGTTTATATGAAATGTAATTAGTATGTTGAATATTAAAATTAGTATATTTTATGTTTAATAAGTTTTGTATATTTAATATGTTATTTTAAAGGGTGGTTATATTTTTTTTAAAAGAAGAGGGGTAAGAAGTATATTTAATTGGAACTTCTTTAATAGTTAGTTTTCCTGATTTCTAAGTTTTTCTTCTTCTGCAGTTTCTCTTAAGATTTCTCTTATTGTTTCTTCAGTAGAAAGAACTTCTTCTGGTTCATCATCTTCTGTAAATCCTGCATCAATAGCATTTTGATTATAATCTTCTTCAGCATCAGTATAATCTATGTCATTATCAAGGTCTTCACGTAAATATTGTTTTGGATCTTCTGGTCCATTAACCATTTCATCAAATTCTTTACGTTTAAGTTTATCCTGCATTTTTTCAAGATATGCATATACAGTTTTTTGACGTGACCCTTCAAGTATCATTTCAATAGCTTCTTTTGCCATCTGAATATTTTCTATTTTACCAATCAATGATACTGTTTTTCCATATATACTTATTTCTACGTCAAGCATATCATGCATTATCTGACGTGTTCGGCCACCTTTTCCTATTATTCTGCCTTTTTGTCTTACCAGTGCTTTTTTGGATTTTCCAACATAATCCTGTAAATTAATAATTTCTAATATTAAATCTTCATTTTGTAATGTTAATGCTATGTCTGGATTAAATCCTCTTCCTATTGCTTTAATCATATATCTTGCTTTCCAAATTGCAAGAGGGTCTTCTGTTTCATCTGTTGAACTAATTGCAATATTTCCTGTTTCACTATCAATTTTTAGTTCTGTTTTTGTAATAATTTCTAGTTGATGTTTGATTTTACCATTTTTTCCTATTGTTACGCCTACGCGGTCTTTTGGTATTTTTAGATATTCAATATTTACCATATAAAAAGCTCCTTAAATATATTTCTTAATGTTTTTTTTAATATTTTAAATAATAAGATTCTTTCATGAAATTTTAAATCTTATTGAAAGTTTATATTCATATTTAATAAATTTTAATATTATAACAATTAGTTTTTAAAGATTATTTTTCTATGATTAAGAATAATGCTAGTATAATACTAGTTTTGTTTTATAAAAATTTAATTTTAAATAGTATTGTGTTTACTTTAAATAATAATAGCTTATTTATTCTATTATTATACTTTTCTACTCTAATTTATGTATTCTATAATATAAAAAGGTTATTGAAAAATTAGAATAAATGAATTAATAATCATGATTAACATGAATTCTTATTTAATTATTCTATTTCTAATGTCATCATAAGTATAGTCTAATCCAAATTTTCTACTGTCTGATACAATGTTGTTAATATCGTTTTCAAGAAGGCTCCTGCTTAGTGGATGACTGGTAAGTGTTGACTGGGACATGTCAATTACATATGGATGATTATGACTCAGCAATATATTATAACGTGACAGGTCTCCATGAACAAGGTCTGCCTGGTTATAACATACATCCATAAATTCAATGATCTCTTCAAATATCTCCTTTGGATTATTCAGCTTTGCCTTATGAAGAGGAATGGCAGCACTTTTATCAGTATCGGAACAGTCAAGATATTGCATTACAAGAACGTTTTCCTTGGCGGTATATGGTTCAGGTACCCTGGCACCTAAATTATATAATCTGCTTAAATTCTTAAATTCTTTTTGTGTCCAGGAAGTAATGAGTTGTCTTTTGTTTCCACCATGATTTTTAAATCGTGGATCGCCTGCAATATAATCATTAATCTTCTTAAAGTTTAATGTTACAATACGATATATCTTAACTGCTACATTGTTGTCATCGTCATCTACTCCAAGAAATACATTGGCTTCCTTGCCTGTGCTTATGACTCCATTAAGACTTTGAAGATAACCTTGTGTTGCAAGTTTATATAGTACTTTCAGTGTTCTATCGTCAAATACTTCACTTGCTACCTGCTTATCTTCAACACTTTTTATACGTTTTTGTTCTTCAAGTTTACGCATCTGTGCATCAGCATCATCATAATGTTTTTTCATAGCCTATGGCTCTCCTTTTTATTAATAATTTTCCCGTATCTTCAATGTTATTCTTGAAACTATGTATAGTACAGGTAGTTCAATCAGTGGCCCAATTACTAAACTAATTGCAATTAACTCATTGTGTGGAAATGAACTAATGGCTATGGCAAGTGCCAAGGGAGAGTTACGTGCAAGTGTTGTAAATGTAAGGCTTGCATACTCTTCATATGTAAAATTTAACTTCCTGGATACAAAATAATCAAGAATCGTGTTTATAACAAAGAATAATATTATTGGTATAAACAGTATTCCTATTGAATCAAGATTATTCAATAAACTTTCTGCTTCTGTATTGAACAATCCAAATATTGCTATGCATAAGAATAACAATTGACAATTGCTAAATGTGTTTGTTATCTTATCAAGCATAACATTGTCCTTCAACAGATATTTTACAATATTTGCTGCTACAAATGGTATTACAATAAATGTCAATATACTGTTTGCTAAATCCATTATCTGTATTGTATTTGAACTTGAAAAGAATAATAACAGATATACTGGTAATAATATTAACTGTAAGATTAGGTTTATTGGAAGAATTGAAAGACTAAGTGGTAAATTTCCCTTTGCCATCTTTGTAAATACAAGATACCAGTCAGTACATGGGGTTAATATTAACATGAAAAATCCTATTAGTAAATCAACATTTCCATTTAGGAATAAATTTCCAAGAAAATATCCAAAAAGTGGAGTCCATAAGAAATTTATTAAAAGGCTGGTTGATGTAAATTTAATATTGGAAAAACTGTTTCTTATATCTTCTATTGGGATGTCTAAAAATAATGCAAATAGCATTAAAGCTAAAAAGATGGTAATAAGTGAGGGGCTTATCTGTTTTAGTATTTCAACATTGTTAAATAATAAACCTAGTATAACAGCTCCAAATATAAATACTGGTTCTAATTTTTCTATTAAATCCATTATATTTATGCTCCTGTTGTATTAAAACTGTTATACTTTATAGTTTATGATTATATTTTTAAGAAGCCTCTTCTTTCAAGATAGTTGGCTTCTGTACGTGTATATCTCCAGATGACATCAGCTTTTTCATCACTCTGGAAATCCCAAGGTTTGACAAGTACAACATCACCTTCACGTATCCATATTCTCTTTTTCATTTTACCGGGAATACGGCATAATCGGATGTTTTTATCGTTGCATCTTACTTTTAGTTTTCCATGACCTAAAATTTGTTCAACAATACCTGGAATTTCACCTTTACGAGGTGATCTTACACGTATGTTTTCTCCTTGTTGTTGATTGTTGTTATTGTTGTTTCCTTTTTTATTATTATTTGCTTTCTTCAAATTATATGTCCTCCGTTAAAAATCGTTACTCCTTATAACTAAGTAATCTAATTATCTTGATTTTAAAAAATTTAAAATACCATTAGCAGGCTATCTTCATACTTTTATAGTATGTAATTATATGTCTAATTAAGTATATATTATTTATTAATATTTTTATTAATGAATATACTTATAATCTTTAAAAATGAAGTTTATATTCAGTTTAAATTTTTATAGGAAAATAATTATAAATAAATGGGAGTTTATTATTGTAGGATATTATCCTACTTTGTTGATTTTAATCAATGATTTAATAGGTACATTATTCAAATCGTTTAAACCTTTTTTATCTACAAGAACGGTTACTGCTACAGGTTTAGCGCCATGGGTTTTACACACGTTTATAGCATCTGTGATTGTCTTACCACTAGTAATTACATCATCTACTATGACTACTTTCTTATTTTTTATATTTGCAAAGTTATTACTCATAGCTCCCTGTGATGATTCATTTTTCATATGTTTTATAGGATGGAATACTGCAAGTTCTGCATCCATGTAATCTGCCATAACAGTGGCAAATGGAACTCCACTAACTGTAATTCCAACTACAGTGTCAATTTCTTCATCTATAAGACTTGCAAGTGCTGCTGAGATGTATTGCATTCTTGTAGAACTTGAACCAATTGTTCTCCAGTTAATTGCAAAATCATCTGGTTTTTGTTTTTGTTTATTGTTGGTTTTTTGACTCATCTGTACAATTAACCATTGGGTTGTATCTTTTGAGATGTTAAGTTCATCAGCTATTTCACCAGTAGTTAATCCTTTATTTCTTAATTCTGTTGCCTTTTCTATTAATTGAGAATTCATAATAATCTACTCTTTATCTAATCTAAGTATACTAAGTTTTTGTTTTTTGATGATTTCATAGCAGCTTCTACTATACGTAGTGCTTCATATCCGTCCTGACCTGTAACTTCAGGGTCGCTATCAGTTTGAACTGCATTTATAAATGAACGTAATTCTTCCTTCAAAGGTTCCTTATTATCAACCTTTACCTCTTCTTTATGATTGTTTTCCTTATACAGTGTCACTTCCTGACTTCCATAATCAACACTAATAATTCCATCCACGCCAGTAATATTTAATTGACGTTTCTTGTAGGGGGTAAGCCAATTTGTTTCCAATATACTTAATGCACCATTATCATATTTTGTCATGATTTCTGCATGATCTTCAAATTCACAGTTTTTCAGATTACTGCTCATATTTGCAAATACCATTTCTGCTTGACTCTCAAACAGATAATTAAATATGTCAATATCATGTATTGCCAAATCTATTGCAACACCCACATCTCTTATTCTTGGTGGATAAGGACCAAGTCTTTTAGCATTTGCTGTAACTACTTCTCCTATTTCACCATCATCAAGTAATTTCTTAGCAACACGGACTGCTGGGTTGAATCTTTCAACATGTCCTGTTGCAAGTTTAACGCCCGCATCCTTTGCAGCATTTATCATTTCTCTTGCTTGTCCTAACTCTGATGCAACTGGCTTTTCTACCAATACGTTTTTTCCAGCTTCAATTGCATTCATCACAACGTCATGATGGAATACTGTAGGTACACAAATATTAACAGCTTCAAGATCATCTAATTGTAAAATATTGTCATAATCAACATATCCTACAGTGTTAAATTCTTTTGATACATTATCAAGGGTTCCTCTTACCATATCGGATATTGCTAGCAAGTTTGCATTTTCTAATTCGGAGTATATTCGCACGTGGTTATATCCCATTGCTCCTACTCCTATAACCCCTACATTCGTTTCTTTCATAAAGTATCATCCCTTATTTTTTCTCCGATAGACCTGGCAGTAGTTATTGCATCATCTTTGGTGGATGTTTCTTCAATATCAGCCAATATTTCGCCTTCAGGACTAAGAAGTTGGCATCTTATGGATATATTGTTTCCATTTACTTTTGAAATCATACCTACAGGCCATTGACAGCCTACACCTAATGTTTCAAGAATTGTTTTTTCACACATTGCTTCAAGGTATGAATCTTCATGGTTTAATTTAGATATTATGTCATTGTAGGGGGAGTCTTTATGTGTCATGACTGCCAGTGCTCCTTGACCTGCTGGAGGGATGATGTATGTTTCATCAAACACTTCCTTTACATGTTCTTGTAGTCCTAACCTATTAATACCAGCTAATGCCATGATGGTAGCATCATATTCTCCTTCTTCTACTTTACGAATTCGAGTATCAATATTTCCTCTGATTGGCTTAGTAACAATTTTTTTACCATGTAATTTACAGTATGCTTCACGTCTTACACTACTTGTCCCCAATGTTGCATTTTCTGGAAGTTCATCCCATGAATAATTTGAAATTAACACTTCATTGATGGCTTCTCTTTTTGGAATAGCTGTTATTGTTAATTGGTCATTTAACTGGCTTGGCAAATCTTTAAAACTATGTACTGCAAAGTCAATATCTCCATCAATCAATGCAGTATCTAATTCTTTTGTAAAAATTCCCTTAGCATCAATGTTATATAATTGTGAATCCTTAATTTTATCTCCTGTTGTTTTGATTATCTTTGTTTCTATCTTTTCATTGATGATACTTTCTAATTCATTTACAACAGTCTGTGTTTGGGTAGTAGCTAGTTTACTACCTCTTGTACCAACTATCAATAAACATGCCCCCTTCTATTTTTATTATATTATCAAATAATCTAATTATCCTGTTTATCTGTTTGTGAATCATGAGTATGATATTTTTAAATATATATTATTTTGCTATTTTTCTACTCTTTATAATTATATATTTACTATATTTAATAAGTTTTTTCACATTATGAGTGTTGGCATAAATTCATTTTTTTAATACTTTTATATATTTTTTTTATAAATTTGTTTTATTTTTCAATGCTGTCAAGTTAACGTTCATTTTGTGTGACTGTTTTTTCAAGGCAATTCAGTTAAAATTTTTTTCCTGTAATTATCTTTTATTTTTTTATATTATAACTTGTTTTTACTTTAAATTTACTTTATTCTATTAATTATTTAATTACATTTAATTTTATTAGTAATTATTTAATTATATCTATTTTTAAGTATTATTTATAGTTATTTTTATATATTATTAGTTATATAGTATTATTTAGTTAATCTGCATATTGTTTGTTTTTATTTTTTTATTTTGTTTTTTGTGGATTTGATTAATAGTGTTTTGGTGTTGTTTATGTCTTTATGTAGTTATTTATTGGAGAATATGGGAAATTTTAATAATTATGTTTGTGATAAATATATTTTAGATGACAATAAGTTTGTTCGTAATCGTAAATTGCCTCAGGAATGTATTATGAAGTATATTCCTTGGAATCGTGGTCGTACTACTGCTTTGGAGGCTTTGTATTTTATGGAGGAGTATTGGGGTGTATTTGATATGGATATTTCTAAACAAGCTATTTCTCAAAGGAGAATGATTATTGATCCTCAAGCTTATATTGATATTAATAATGATTTAATAAAGTCAATTTATAAAAGGCCTGAAGAATTGAAGACATTTAAAGGTTATTATTTAACTGCTATGGATGGTTCCATCTTTGATTTACCTAATTATCCTACTATCCGGGAGGATTTTGCTATTGATGAAAATATTGATCATTCATATCATACAGCAACTGCTCGTGTTTCCACAATGGTTGATGTATTAAATGAATTTATCCTTAGTTCAAGTATCACCAATAGGAAAGTGGGAGAGCTTAAACATGCCCTAAATCATATAGATGATGTAAAAAGTAAAATCAAACTTAGAAAAACAATAATTATATGTGATAGGGCTTATGGATCCAAAGAATTAATGTTAAAAATAATGAAACAACATTCACATTTCGTAATACGACTTAAAAAAAGCGCATTTAAAGAAAAAAGAGCAAAAATGACAAAAAATGACGAAATAATATGGATACCACTAGACGAAGCATACATTAAAACACTCGAAGACAAAAAACTACAAAAATTCGCAACAAAAAAAGAAATTCTACGATTACGTATAATAAACATACAATTACCCACCGGAGAAACAGAAACACTAGCAACAAACCTATATGATGAATCCATGACCATCGAAGACTTCAAAGAAATATACAACAAAAGATGGACCATAGAAACCAACTACGACAAATTAAAAAACAAACTACAAACAGAAAACTTCTCTGGTCGAAGAAAAATCATAATCGAACAAGACTTCTACTCAGACATATATGTATTCAACATAGCAACAACAGTCAAACACGACGTAAACCAAGAAATAAAAGAAAAACGAAAAAACAAAAACAAATACAAATACAAAGATTACCAAGCAAACTTCAACATAGCAATCGGACTAGTCAAAAAAGAACTACTAAACCTTTTAACCCCAGACAAAGAAAAACAACAACAAACATCAATGAAAATAATCAAAATACTACAAAAACACCTAATACCCATAAAAGAAGAAACCAAAACAACAAACAGAGAACCCGTAGACTACGGACACAAATTCACAGACAACAACAAAAGATCTTTCTAAAAAAAAATAATTCTCAAAAAAAAATAGTCTCACAAATTGAACATTAAATTGACAGCATTGTTTATTTTTAATTAATTTATATTTTTTTTATATTTTTATTAAAATTTTTATTTTAAATATTAGGTTATGATGGTTAAATTTAAATATTATGATTTTCATAATTTTTATTATGAAATTATGATATATTTTTTTAATTAATCAT
>SUTR01000102.1 GCA_015062825.1 Methanosphaera stadtmanae | reverse complement strand
AAACAATAGCAAGTGAAAGTAATAAAATAATTAAAGATAATAAAAACTTAAAAGAAGATCCTACTTTAATTGAAGTAAATGATGATAATTTTGATGATTACTTTAAAAGTACTGGATTTGAAAATAATGTAAATGATGGAGATACAATTTCATTTATTGGAGATATATCTAGATATAACAATACAACATATGTTGTAGATAAACAGATAAACTTATTAGGAAATGATTATACAATTACACTTAACACGACAAGTGGAAGTTACTTTGGAAATGAAACTGGTTCATCATTTATCTTTGATAATGGAGCAGCAGGTTCAACCGTGTCCAACATTAACTTCTACAACACCCAGGTAATTGTAAGAAATACTACCAACATTGTATTTAACAATATAGATCAAACAGTATACAACCAGAGAATTGGACAAGGAATTGGAACATTTTCAATAAGAGATGGTTCAAGTTATATAACAGTGCAAAATTCTGTATTTACTACAACAAATAATGATAACAGCAGCACTTTAGTTCTTGCTGATGTACAACATTGTACAATAGATAACAATACAATAACCGGTGTGGGTGAAGTTGGAAACTTACTATATTTAACTACATATAACATTGAAACAACTCCTACTGAAAATACGAATTCATACAATATTATTAAGTACAATACAATTAACGGTCCATCAACATCAAGTCCATTCTGTTGGGCTTTAGTACTTTCAGGACATGACAATACAGTTTTCAAAAATATCATTAACTATGTAGGAACTGCCATAACAACACAGGCAATAAATGTTATTGATGAAAATAATTATCAACACCAAATAAGTCTTGACAATGTAATTGCAAATAACACAGTTAATAATGCTGGTTCAGTTATAATCATTACAGAAAATACCGTTGTAAACAATACATTTACTGGAACATTACAAACAGGTACCAATTCATTAATTGAAAACAACACTGTTACTAAAAAAGTAACTGCCCAGGCAGGTTCATCATTATACTATAATATAATATTTGATGGAGTACTAGTTAATGGACAAAATGTAAACTTAATTGGCAATAATATCAGTAAAACAGTTAATATTACTAAAAATAACATATACATAGAATACAACCACATTTGTGGTAACGTAAGACTAACTTCATCATTCAATAATGTCACAATGCAAAATAATATTCACTGTGGCGGATTCATTGGTAATAAGTATCCATCAATAAATATCAATAATACACATTGTGGTAGTGATTGTACATGCGTTACATGTGGATGTCAAAGTGTACAATTAAATTCAAATAAAAATCTTAAATCAGATGAGAATATTATTGAAATTACTAAAGATAATGTTCAAGATTACTTTGAAATTTACAATGAAGATGGAGATTTAGCAGATATCAGTAAAGAAGTGGGTTATGAAGCATATATTGATAGTGAAGCAGCTAGAAGAAATCGTGGAAAAACATATCTTATAGACCAATCAGCAGTTAATGCTTTAGGCCGTAACATAATTTCTTTAAACACAAATTTCTACAACATCAGCATTGTTGGAAAAAATAATCCAATAATTACTGCATATGACTTTTCAACAGGATCAGACATACCATTATTTGCTAACTTTACCATCAGACCAGTTGCTGATGAATATGGTAGTCCTGGTACCGTATCTTTAGTGGTTCCTGCAAGTAGGGAATTTGAAACATTGGGTATTATTGAAAATATCACGATAAATAGCAGATGGAGAACTAAACTTGAAGATAACCAGGAAATGGTTTCATTTTTAGAAGGAAATCCTTATACCACACAACGAGATTTTGCTAGTGGTATCGTTAGAAATTGTACATTCAATTTAGCTTTCGTTAGTGATACCATTGACTGGGAAGATAATGGAAGACCACTTGCAATTCCAATATTCCTACCAGGATATGCCAATGCCGGACACATCACGATGGAAAACTGTAACATAAACATTACTGAAAGTGACTATGACGGACATTATGCTACAATATGGGGAATATATAATACCAACAATGGCAGTGAAATATTAAACAATAATATTTATATCCAGGGTGAAAAATACTTATATTCCATAGAAAACAAGGCATCAAATACTGTTGTAAACGGTAACAGTATAGTTGTCAATGGTACACACTATACTGCTGGAGTATATATAACAGGTACTAATATGCAAAATAACACTGTTGAAAATAATAACATAACATTATACTCAGGATACCATAATCCGGGAGAAAATGGTCCAGAAGAAGATAGTGGATATGCTGTAGTAATAGAAGACAGAGGATACTATGGTGGTAAATATGATGAAACTACAGGTAGTGCTGTATACAACAATCGTATTATAAACAATAACATCACAACTTATGGACATAACATTTATTCAGTAGAACAATACGGTGGAAAAAATACAACGATAGCAGGTAATAATATCTCCGCATATGGAGTAAATCCAACAGGTATAGCATTGACCGGAATTAATACAACAATAGAAAACAATACAATAATAGCACTAGCTCAAACAAATGTTACTGGAAAAACAGTTGATTACTTCCCTGCAATAAGTGCAGGAATATACATGCAACTTTCACTAAATACAACAATAAAAAACAATAACGTCACAGTTGAAAATGGAACTGGAATATTTATAAACAGATATAATAATGTTAACATTACAGAAAACAACATCACAACAACCGATGATTATGGAATATCATTAAACAATGCAGAAGAATCAAAAGTAACAGATAATTACATCATAGCAAGAACACTTAAAGGAGATGCCGCTGTAGCAGATAATAATGGAAAAGACAATACAATTGAAAACAACTTACCAGAAGTAATTAAAGAAAAAACATTCATTATCTATGAACCTGATGAAGAATATGATAATACAGAAGACCTCAGAATACAAGGTGAAATAGTATATGGTGATGATGAAGAAGCACTAGTAGGAGAAGACATAACAATTACCCTAACATTTAGTGACGAATCACAAAAAACATATACTGTTACAACAGATGAGGAAGGATTTGACTATTCAATCCCAATGAATGACTTAATCCCTGGTGAAACAACACTAACCATTGAATATGCAGGAAATGAAATCTACAACCAAACAAGTCAAACATTCACCATTACAATCAATGATGCTCAGCCACAAAAAGAATACTTCCTTAAAGTAGATACAACTGAATTTACAATAGGTACAAATGCAACCATTAAAGCTAGCATTTACTATGGAAATGAAGATTCATCACAATTAGTAGAAAATATAACCAAAGGTAAAGTTGTATTTAAAGTAAACGGTAAAACACTTAAAGATGCAAACGGTAAAGTAATCTATGCAAAAGTAGTAAACGGTACAGCAACCATTGAAAACTATGAAATTCCAGAAAGGTGGGATAAAGACGGCATAACAATAGAAGCAGTATACTCAGGATCTGCTCAATGTGATGCCCTAAGAAGCAACAAAGAAGAACTTACAATCAACAAAGAAACCACACCTGCAATAACCACAGAAGATGTAACTGCAACAGCAGGAAGCAAAGTAACACTTAAAGCAACAGTAACAGGACCAGCAGACATGCTAAACAATGCAAAAGTAGTCTTTAAAATCAATGGAAAATCCGTTAAAGACGAAAACGGTAAAGTAATCTATGCAAAAATAGTAAATGGAGAAGTATCAGTAGAATACACAATACCTGAAAACTTCAAAGCAAAAGATTACACACTAACAGCAACATACATCTCATCAAACTACGACCGTTTAGAAGACTCAAAAACATTAACCATAAACTAAAAAATCAAAACATTACATTATGATGGAACACTGTTCCTCATATATCATTTTTTTTTTTACTATTTTTATTCTAATTTTAAGTTGAATAAATAAACTTGATTTTTTCTTAATTCAACGATATATATAATTTGTTGATAATTATAGACATTTTGGAGTAATATATTTCTTTTTCAAATATAGAAAATTGAAAAAATAGATTGTTTTTTTTCACACAATAGAAAGATGATTAAGATAAATATAAAAGCAAGTAAAACACCTTTATTAAACTAAATATTTTGACAAAATATTACGAAAAGCCACTAATTAATATTATTCCATATTTTTTTACATTAATTAAAATATATTTATTAATCTATAATAACAAACATATTATCATAAAATTTAGTTTATACAATTATATTATCCAATTTA
>SUTR01000101.1 GCA_015062825.1 Methanosphaera stadtmanae | reverse complement strand
ATTACCTGTGCGTATAGTGCGTTACCGTTTGCATCTTTTAGTGTTACACCATTTAGTTTGAATATTACACGGTCACCGTTTATTCTGTCACCGTTTGCATCTAGTACTTTTGCTCTTAGTGTTATGGTTTGTCCTGCTTTGGCTATGAAATTTTTCTTCTCTAGTGTTATGGTGGATTTTCCTTTGGTGATGTTTAGGACGTTTGATGCTTTGATTCTACTTGAGGTGTAGTTTTCGTTTCCGCTGTATACTGCTTCAAGGTATGTGTTGTTTTTTATCCAACTGTTTTGTACTTTGTAGTTTAGACTTGCTATTCCATTATTTACTTGTGCATAGAGTGTGTTGCCATTTTCATCCTTTAATGTTATTCCATTTATTTTGAAGATTGCTTTTCCACCATTTACCTTATCACCATTTTCATCTATTAGGTTAGCTGTTATTTTTGTTACTGATCCTATGCTTGATTTTATTGGATTTATTGTGATTGTTGTATTTAATGGTAGTTGTGTGAGTTCTTTGATGGTTTCGTTTAAGTTTTCTATTTTCTGATTAGCCTGTTCTAATTGTTTTGTTAAGTTTTCTATTTTTGCCTGTGATTGTTCTAGTTTTCCGGTGAGGTTTTCTACTTTTTCTTCAAGATCTGCTATTTTTTTATCTTTATCTATTTCTACTTTGAAGTTTATTGTTGCATTTGATTCTTTGTAGTCATCTGTTTGAGGGTATTGTACTGTTATCTTGTACTCACCTGATGTGAGTGTGTTGTCTTTTATTATTCCGGTGGTTGTGTTTTTTGTGATGTCACCGGTTATTTTGATGTTAGCATCTTGTATTGGTATTTTGTCGATTGCATCTTGTACTGTGATGTTTATCTGTACGTTTCCTTCTGTGTTGTTTAGGATATTGTAGACTATTGTAGTGTTCTTTTGCTTGTTTATGTTTAATGTGAATTCTGTTGAGCTTGGATTTGTACATTCACTACTATATGTTATATTTATGGTGTATGAGTCACTTAATGGGTTGTAAAGATTTTTCAGTGCATAGATTAGTGATTCTGTAGGTAGTTGATAGTTATTTCCTATATTATTGTAAGCAGACAGTAGTTTGTATTCATCTTGATCTTTTACTGTTATAGTGATGTTACCTTTTTCTCCACTAGCATCTATTATAAGAAGTGGTATTTTATTGTTTATTCCCTCATAGTATTCATATGATTTTTCAGGTGTAGTTATTTGTGAATCACCAATTATATTGAATGTTACAATATTTGATTGTCTGTTACAACTGGTAAAATATGCTTCATGTTTTCCTGCTGGTAAGTCCGTTAGTGTTGTGTTTTCGTATTTTGTTGTATTGTATTTTTCACCGTCTATGTAGAGTGTTATATCATTGATTCCTGTTTCAAAGTCCTTGTAATAATAGGAATTAACTGGTTTTATAGTATAGTTTAATTCTACACTTTCAGGAGTAGCTTGATTATTATTAACAGTTAGTTTTATCTCATCAAGTGCAACATCTGTTGATTCATAAATATTGCCCTCAAAGAGTCCATTCCAATAACCAAATAATTCTATCGTTTCCTTAACCTTTGTTGCAGTATTTTCTTTAAATGTATTGTTTGTAAGATTTACCCATCCACGTGCTTGTATTGCTGCACCTTGATTTGCTGTGTTGTTTATGAAATTAGAAGATATTATATTTGTCCAATTGTCATCTGTTTTATCGTTGATTGCTCCGCCAGTTACTGCGGTGTTGTTTGTGAATGTGGAGTTTATTATATTTAAAATACCTTCATTTCTAATTCCTCCTCCCTCGTTTGCATTGTTGTTTGTGAATGTGCTGTCTGTTACATTTAAAGTACCAAAATTATTTATTGCTCCTCCCTGTTGTCCTGTTGCATTTGTTATTGTGATGTTCTTAAGAATCATATAAGTACCAGCACTTATAAGGAATACTTGTTGTTGGTGTCCGTTGATTGTTTGTCCATTACCATCTATAGTAAGTACACTATTATTTGTCCACCAGCTGACTGTCTCTGTATTATTATATGATCCTTCCAGTAGGCAGATAGTTGTATTAACATTAGAATTTCCTGCATTACTTGCATTATTTACGGCATTCAATAGTTCTGTGTAGTTATGTACTTCGATAATGCTATCTTTCTTGAGGTTAATATTTTCTGTTTTCTTTTCTATACTGCGTTTTTTAGTTTCATCTATCTTTTTTCGTGGATTTTCATCCAATACTTTGTTTTTTTCATTATTTATTATTTTATTATTATCCTGTGATACTGTGCTCATATCACTTGCTACTGTTTCATCATTATATATTTGGTCTTCATGAGGAGTTTCTGTTGCACTGGCAGCCCCCACAAGTAGTACCAATACAATGACAAACAATAGTGCTTTTTCTATTTTTATCATTTAAACTATTCTCCAATAATTATAATGTACTATGATAATTTATATAGGTGGATGATATTTAAAATTTTGTAGAGTTCTTATTAAAAAAGAAGTTTATACAATTAGTAATTTGGTGAGTAGTTGGTTTTAAATTAAGAATATTAGGTATTTTTAGGGATGTTCTTAAGTGGTTATGTTTTGTGTATGTATTTAATATGAAAAATATTTTGTCTGAATATTGAAAATTTTTATTTTCTTCAGATTCCAGAAAATATTATATTATTCTTCTTTTTAGAATTCTCCATATTTGTTCTATTGGATTTAAGTGTGAAGAATAAGAAGGTAAATATATTAGATTTATATTAAGAATTTATGCAATTTCTTTTATAAACTTAGATTATGTGTACTGTAATTATCCAAAAATAGACAAATTCTTTGTTCATTATTATTAATTTCCTTAATTTATTCCGTATTTAGTGATTCAAGTATTGTTTCACGTTGTTCTAATCTCCTTTTAGAAATATTATCTGATGACGCACTTTTACAGTGTTTTCCCACTGTTCTAGCAATTATATCTGTAGTTTCTTTTTTTGTGTTTGTGTAATGTTTTTTTTCTATTTTCTCAAAGAACGTTGTGTTGGGTAAGTTTTTTTAAGATTAATTCTTCATTATTTCTTCCTCGGACAAATTTATCTCATTTAAAACAGTTTCCAAAAACTCTTTATTGTCTTTATTTTTCATATTTGCTATTCTGAAATTTATGAATTCTAAAGCTATTTCTTTTCCTGTCGAAGAATATGTTATTGTTAAACTAGAGTTATCATTTATGGTTAATGATCCTGTTAGATTAATTTTGAATTTGTACGGTAAAATAATTTGTATATTTTTCTATATATTAAATGTTGGGTAAATGACTATATTTTTAATCAATCTGTTAAAGAATCCAAAAATATATATAAACAGATTAATAAAACTTGTTTTAAAGTATAGTGTGTTTTAATCTTTGTGAAAATAGTGGTTTTTAATTAAACAATGAGTATAATCATAAAATATGATATACAATAATTAGTTTCATAGAATTTTAAAATAATTTCTCTTATATATTATCTACATTTATAGATAATAGAAGGTAATAATAACATTATATCAAAATGAAAAAAATAAGAATCATCCATATTCAATTTTCTTTATACAGATATCTATGGTGAAGAAAAATGTATTGTAAAAATTGTGGTTTTGAAAATAAGGATTCAGCTAAATATTGTGAAAATTGTGGTGTAAATTTAAATTTTCATTCTAACTTTAATAAAAATTATACTACAACACAACCCAATAATAGCAATTCTTCAAATAATAATGTGCTTATCATTTGTATAACTTTAATAATAATCCTACTAATAGTTACAGGAGCATTTTTATACATTACAAATAACAACTCATCAAACAATAATGATTTGTCAAATAATAATAATGGAAATTTAAATACAGCAACTGCAGATAATACAGGAAATTCAAATTCAGAAGTAAGTTCAACAGTAACTTCTTTAAAAATAATTAGTGGAAGTTTTACAACAGGTTCCTTGCCTGCAAAAACATATATAACAGTATATGTAGGAGAAGAACATGCAGGAGAAAAAGTTAAAATAAGAGTATTCTACAGTCACGGTTCTAACCAACTAAATGCCGGAAACATAGTACCAATGACAGTTGACAGTACAGGTCATTTTACAATGAGAACTGCAAATGAACTAAATTCCTATCCAGACTATGCACAAATAACATTATATGATGGTGATGGAAATATTGTAGATACTAAAAATGTGAACATGAATCCTGTAAGTGGTACACAATCCTTTTAATCTAATATAATGATAAATAAATATATCATTATCCCTTTTTT
>SUTR01000100.1:1456-4344 GCA_015062825.1 Methanosphaera stadtmanae | reverse complement strand
AAAGAATTTAAAAATTTAAAAACAAAAAACGATACCCAGATCATAGATATAGAAGGTGGAAAAGAAGCCAGAGTAACTAATTATATTGATTATTGGGATGAAGATATAGAATTTAAATACCAAGTATATTATAATGGTACCATGATTGTTAATCTTGATACAATATGGCAATCATTAATTATTAGTACTAATGGAGCAACAAGACGCCAGATTCCTATGGATAATATGGGAATCAATGTTACTGATATTATTGTAAATATCAATTGCTTAGATTCAGCAGAATTTTTCCCAAACTTTGATTTGTGTATAAATGAATCAAATTTTAATTGTAGCAATATTGATATTACTTATGTAAATCACATCTCTTCAAGTAATACAGGATATAATTTTTCCACTGGTTCATATAAAACAACTACATTTGAAGGTTTTAATTTAGTCAAAGATGCTTCAATAATTGGAGATAATATTATTCTTAAAAATTCAAATATTATTTTAGGCGGAATTGGAAGTAATTCTACTATAGAAAATTGTAACTTGTCTTACACAATGCCTATAGCAAAACATTATATTTGGGTTGATGAAAATGAAGATGATTGGCTAATTACGGATGGACCTGAAATTCAATCCAATAATACTTTAAGAAATAATAAATTTAGTTATACAACCGAAACTAAATCAACAGGAGGAGACATTTATACTTCTACCCACTATGATAATGGTACTGTAGTAAGAGAATACATCCCTTCTGGAGATATGAAAGTATATGGTAATCCTTTACCTATTATTGGAAATAATAATATGATTACAAATAATTCCTTTATTTTTTCATATTTAAGTGGAATAACAATAGAAGGTATGAACAATACATTAGAAAACAATTCTGTACTAGTTAGACATTATGATAACACAATTAATGTAACTGGTTCAAACAATACCATAAGATATAATAATTTAACTAATAAAGAGAATATTCAAGGAGACATCACTGTTATAAATAATGGTGAAAACAACATTATTAAAGATAATCTAAATAATAACTTAACCAATGAAACTGTAGAAGATGACCCTGAATTCGTAAATATTACAACGGAGAATATTCAAAAATATTTTTCATTAATTGATAATGAAATGTATATTGGAAATAAAATAATTTCTTCAAATAAAAATTTAACATTAAATATACAATATTTCCCAGAAAATATCAATCTAATACTATTAGATGAAAACAATGAAAAATTTGAAAACAGAACATTAAAAATTATATTTGATGAAAATATCTCACTCAATAATGTAGGAATTGATTTAGAAAGTAACTTTAAAGTCATCACACTAGAAAACATTGAAATAACATATGATGATAATTATAGTGATAATACTTTTATAAATATAGATAGTTATTTAGAAAAAGCAATATTAAAAAATGTGACTGTTAACTTAAATAAAGAAGATGTTACATCAGCAATAATATTTAATATTGCTAAAGAAAGTATAGTGGAAAATTGTAATATAAATGCAAAATTAAAAGAAACAGTAATAGGTTGGGAATCTGGACCAAATATTCCTAGTGCATTAGGAGTATATGTGTCAGCATCAAATTGTATTTTGAATAACAATACATTTAATATTAGTTCCAGTGGTAGTACGGGAGATTATTCTTCACTATTTGATGTATGTATTAAAGCATCTAATACCACTTTTACCAATAATAACCTCTCATTATATAATGGTACGGGTTATTTATATGGATTAGTTGTAAGAGGAAATAACAATACTGTCTCTTTAAACAATATAAATGTTTCATCACACAGTTATGCAAATGGTGTTAATTTTGAGATGAGTAACTTTGCAAATAATATTGTTAATGATAATAATATAAGTGTAACTGCCAGTTATGGAAATGCACCATGGGGAAATCCAGCAGTAGCATACGCGATGCAAATGTTAGACTTTAATTACCATGGAGGAACATATTATTCAGAAGGAGACCATCCAAATAATAATTCATTCATAAACAATACAATTAATGGAATAGCAGGACAAATCTATGGAATTGAAATATACGGTGGAAATAACATTAACTTATCAGAAAATAATATTAATATTACTGGCAGAACACCTATGGGAATTGGAGTAATCGGAGAAAACATTACAATTGCAAATAACAACATCATTACAAATGGAACATATAATACAAGTGAAGGAACAGCAGACTATTTAGAGGCAATTAACACAGGAATATATGATTATCTAACAACAAATGGAATAAACATCACAAATAATACTGTTGCCACAAATAATGGTCCAGGAATAATTATTAAAGAATCCAATAATACCATAATTACAGACAATATTATTAACACATCTAATCATGATTATACTATAGAAATTAATGGAATAGAAAATACTGTTGAAAATAATACTTTAACAAGTCGTATTAACAATGGTTCAAAAACAATAAAATCATCAGAAACAAACAATATATTGGACAATCATGATGTTATTGATCAACCAAAAGAAAAAGCAAGATTCACAAGAGACTACAGCCAACCACAAACCATGACACTAAACCCAGGAGAAAAATGGGAAAACATGGGAGTAACAGTATACGGAAGCAACTGGGAAGAACTAACAGGAAAACAAATAGACATACTCATAGACGGTGAATACAACACCACCACAACAGTACAACAAGAAGCATACCCATACGCAAGATACACATACACAGCAACAACACCAGGACAACACACAATAACATTCCAAATAAACGACACACAATACGAAGGAAACTACACATTCAACGTAACAGTAACCCAACCAAAAGAAAAAGCAAGATTCACAAGAGACTACAGCCAACCACAAACCATGACACTAAACCCAGGAGAAAAATG
>SUTR01000100.1:0-1446 GCA_015062825.1 Methanosphaera stadtmanae | reverse complement strand
CAACCAAAAGAAAAAGCAAGATTCACAAGAGACTACAGCCAACCACAAACCATGACACTAAACCCAGGAGAAAAATGGGAAAACATGGGAGTAACAGTATACGGAAGCAACTGGGAAGAACTAACAGGAAAACAAATAGACATACTCATAGACGGTGAATACAACACCACCACAACAGTACAACAAGAAGCATACCCATACGCAAGATACACATACACAGCAACAACACCAGGACAACACACAATAACATTCCAAATAAACGACACACAATACGAAGGAAACTACACATTCAACGTAACAGTAATTGAACCTCCAAAAGAATACTTCCTTAAAGTAGAAACAACCAATTTCACACAAGGAACAAACACAACAATAATCGCTACGATAAAATATGGTAATGAAATATCTGCCGAAATAGCAACCAACATATCAAAAGGAAAAATAACATTCAAAGTAAACGGTAAAACACTAAAAGACGCTAACGGTAAGGTAATCTATGCTAAAGTAGTAAACGGCACAGCAACAATAGAAAACTATGAAGTACCAAGTGACTGGGCAAAAGAAGGAACAACAATACAAGCAGTATACTCAGGATCAACCGAATGTGAAAAATTAACCAGTGAAAAAACAGACATAACTATGCAAAAAGCAGTTCCAACACTCACCACCGAAGACGTAACAGCAATTGCTGGTGATAAAATCACTCTCAAAGCAACAATCTCAGACAATGACAAAGTAATTAACATTGGTAAGATAGTTTTCAAGATAAACGGTAAAACTGTTAAAGATGAAAACGGCAAAGTAATCTATGCCAAAGTAGTAAATAACACAGTTGAATTCGAGTACACATTACCCGAATCATACAAAGCAGGATCATATAATATTACTGCTACTTTCATCTCAGCAGATTATGATCGTTTAACTGATAGTAAGACTTTAACTGTAAATTAAGAATTAAACTTGATATTAACCCTTTTTTTATGTTTACAAGCTATAAAATAGGGAAAATAAGTATAGTGGAGATTGAATTCTCCACAATTATCCTTTTTTTTGTAAAAAAATTTCAGCTAAAATATATATCAATTAACATTAGTATATCTTATAATTTTAGGATATAATTCGAACATAGCTCTTTAATAAACGATAAATCTAAGAAATATTCCATTTCTCTATGTTAGCATATAAGAAATTTATCGTTGTTTTTCTAAGATTTCCTTTTTATCAATGAATATAAATGTTATGAAATATTTAGTATTTAGTTAATAAAAGGTTTATCATAATAATTATCAAAGTGTTTTGCTTTGCTTAAAATAAGAAAATAAATTATATATGCTGTTGAAATAGGATATAAAACAAAATAAAAGAATAAAAAAAAGGGATAATGATATATTTATTTATCATTATATTAGATTAAAAGGATTGTGTACCACTTACAGGATTCATGTT
>SUTR01000099.1 GCA_015062825.1 Methanosphaera stadtmanae | reverse complement strand
TGGAACACTTATAGATCATGTCAAAATAGAAAATGCTGGCTGTGAATATGGAGAATACGATAAACAATAAAAAAAAAAAAATATTCTCCTATAAAACTTTAGTAAAATATACAATGAATACTATAATTCATAATATCATGTTATAGTATAAAATATCCACATGAATAAAATATTCCTCTCCCACACCATCTATTTTTTTAAAATTAAAACTAAGCAGTATGTAATACGAGTTTATATTTCATAATAAGATAAATTTTATTATTCTATGAAAAAGTTTCCTTAGGAAAGATTTATATAATGAAAAAATATAATTTAATAATAGATAAAAACAATTAGTCATAACATAAAAAAATGGAAGAAATTATATGAAAAAACGATATTTAAACAACATAAAAGTATCAAATATAGGGTTAGGCTGTATGGGCTACTCACATGGATATGGACCAACACCTGAAGATAAAAAATCAATTGAACTAATACAGAAAGCATATGAATACGGTTGTACCTTCTTTGATACAGCAGAAGTATATGGAAACGGACATAATGAAAAAATTGTAGGTAAAGCCATACACGAATTTAGAGAAGACATAATACTTGCAAGCAAATATTTAGACATATTTATTCCAAACAATAAAAAAGAAGCGGAAGAACATATAAGAAGAAATTTAAACAATTCCTTAAAAAGATTACAAACAGATTATATTGACATATACTACGAACATAGACGTAGCAATATACCTGTTGAATGGACGGCAGAAATTATGCAAAAATTCATAGATGAAGGATTAATCAATGGTTGGGGAATGAGCCAAGTAGACAGCAAGACAATCAAAAAAGCCCACAACATAACACCAATAACAGCAATACAAAGCGAATATTCCATAATGGAACGTATGTTTGAAAAAGATGTTATACCATTATGTGAAAAATTGAATATTGGATTTGTACCATTTTCACCACTAGCCAGTGGATTTTTATCAGGAAAGTACAAAAAACAGTCCGAATATGTTGGTGATGATGTAAGACGAGTGATAACACGATATAAAGAATCAAATCAAGCTAAAAATCAACCAATACTGGATGTTGTACAAGAATTTGCAGACAGAAAAAATTGTACAATGGCACAAGTATCATTAGCATGGCTGCTTGCTAGATCAGACAATATTGTTCCAATTCCTGGAAGTAAAAAATTAGATAAAATGATTGAAAACTTGGATGCAGGAGAAGTTACGTTAACTAAAGAGGAATACAAGGAATTTAATGAAAAACTTGAACCCTTAAAAATACATGGAAACCGTACCAGTAAAGATATTGCCAAACTGAGATATATGGATTAAGGTAGAGATAATATGAAAACGTTACTAGTATATTATGGTTATGGAATACATACACAGATGATTAGTGAAATGATTAAAGAAAAAATTGATTGTGATGTATACAGGATAAAACCAATAGAAGAATATTCGGATGATTATGATTTGGTTGTAAAACAAACAGAAGATAATCTTCAATCAAGAAAAACACCTGAAATAGAAGAGGTACCTTTTAGTTTAGATGATTATGATAAAATCATATTGGGAACGCCTGTATGGTGGTATACTATTACACCCCCTGTTAGAACATTCCTGACAAAATATGATTTATCAAATAAAGAAGTAATAGCATATGCAACTAATGCTGGATGGTTAGGAAATACCTTTGAAGAAATAGAAGAATTAATTCAATCCAAGTTAACAGATAAGATAAGTATCAAATTCACTGTAGATTATAGTGAAAATCAATTAGTAACATCAAAAAATGAAATTAACAGATGGATTGATGAAATAAATAAATTATAAAAGTTGTCTTAACAAATATAATATGTTAGATTGGATAAAAATAATGAATAAAAAACAAGCTAGTCAAATATTGTTATTTTAAGCATGACATGCCAAAGTATGCTATAAATTACTACTAACTTCCATAACTTTTTTTATATAAAACTATTCAAAAAAAGAAGAAGTGAAAGTTTTAACTATTATTCAATTTCAATGATTAATTAGTTAATATTTTTAATCTTGTTATCCAAATAATTCGTAATTAATGTTATGGATAGTAATATGCTTAAATATTGCAATATATTAATTATAATATTCGAATTGTTTGTTGAAAATCCCACATTACCTATTAGATGATTGAAAAAATCTAGCTGTATAAATGAGATTATACCCACTATAATAATAATTATGAATATTGAATGTTTTAGGTATGGGTTTTGAACTTTTTTGTTAAATGTAATTATTATTTTATTAATATTTAATCCCAAGTGCAATGATATTAATAGAAATGTTATATATGCCAGTATCTTATGAAGATAATTTGTTGTAATAGTGTGTATGTTTAGCATTGGTATTAACTGGCTGGATAATAATCCTGTTATTATGGTTGTAATAAAAGTAACAAATAGCAGAATATTTGTTACATATAATATATTGAATGTTGTCTTTTGTTTGCTTTGAATGTATTTTCTGTTTTGCATTACATGAACAACCATCAATATAAGTAGGACAATTCCTATTATTTCATGTACTTCTGGTGTAAGATATACCTTTGAAAATTCTAGCAAAGTACATACTAATAATAATAAGTTTACAATCATTCTTTTGAGCATGAAAATCTTCTCTTAGATTTGATTTATTAGTATCCCTGTTGTTTTAACCAGTCAATTGTTTTTTGTTTTCCTTCCTGAGTTCTAGCTGTTTGTCCTTGTAGAGCTAACCCATTTGTATTTACTTTTGATGATGACAATTTTTCTGCTATTTTATTATATGTACCTGCATCCTGTGATCCTTCATGTGTATTAAATAATAGTATTGTTTTTCCTTCTAGATTATTCTGTTCTAGAAATGTGTTTACTATCATTGGTGTATCACCATACCATATTGGATATCCAAGGATTATAGTATCATATTTGTCTATATTTTCCACCTTATTTTGTATTTCTGGTCTTGCATTTTCTTGTTGTTCTTTTTTAGCAATATCCAAACATTCATCATATCCTGATGGGTATTTGTTTACAGGTATGATTTCATAACTATCCGCCTTTAGATATTCTTTCATGTAAGAAGCTATCATTGCAGTATTTCCTACTTCAGTATTTCCCACATTATAATTTTCTCCAGTTCTTGAGAAGTAGACTATTAATATGTTACTGTCTTGGGAATTATTTTGGTTTAATATCTCATTAGCAGTTGTTTCCTCTTGGGTAGCTGCATTAATTGCTGTTATGCCAAGGAATACTACTAGAATAATCATTATTATACTCATTTTATGTTTCATTATTAATCTCCCATTACTTTGTTCATATGATTAGTTATATATTTTTCATAGAGTATGTATTATTCGTTGAAAACAAAGTTATAATATTAGTAAAAAATTAGAAATAAATATTTGAACAGAAAAAAAAAATACAATTAATGGATTTCTAAATCCATTAATCCACTATATAATGCGGCAATTGTTCCACCATCAATAAGTAAATCTATCCCTGTGATAAAACCTGCCTTGTTACTTAATAAAAATTCACTAGCAAATGCTATTTCATCAGAGGTACCTACTCTTTTAGCTCCACATACATCTATCATTCTTTGATATCCTTCACCAGATGAATTGAATTCATCATATGCAAGAGGAGTTACAATTATTCCGGGACTTATTGTGTTAATTCTAGCTCCTTTTTCTGCCCATGAAGTAGCGGATGCATATTGTACTCTTAATTGATTTGCCTTTTTGGATACAACATATGCTATTCCAGGATTAGTTATTACATCTTCACTAAGACATTCCAATTCTTTAAGTTTTGAGGTTTCAGTTGTTCTTAATTGATTCTCATCTTCTGGTGTTAATGGAGAAGGCATATAACCAGTCATTGATGAGATTATTAAACCAGCTCCACCTCTTGCCATAACTTTTCCAAATTCATCTATTGCATAGGATGTTCCTATTAAATCCAAGTTTATAATATGTTCAGGTGATGCTTGTGAAGGTGATGCTCCTGCGGTGTCAATAAAGTACATTACTTTACCTAAGGAATCTGCTTTTTGTGCTAATTGTTTTATTGATTCTTCATCCATTGCATCTGTAACTTGTGTTTCCACATCATATCCAGAATAGGTTAAATCTTTTTGTAATGATTCTAATTTTTCTTCATTAATATCTGCAAGTAATATTTTTTTACCTGCTGAAATTCTTTTAATTATTGCAAGACCCATATCTCCTGCACCTAATAATACTACTACTTCTTTATCTTCATTTAAGTCAAATTTCATATTTACACCCCAAATTTTGATATTGATTCAACAAATAAC
>SUTR01000098.1 GCA_015062825.1 Methanosphaera stadtmanae | reverse complement strand
AAAAAATAAAAAATTAGAAGATTAAGTGAGAAAATTATTCAAGTACGGTGTGACGTTTTTTAAGGTCTTTTTCGGTCTGTCCTAAATCATGCATAATTTCTGCAATTACTGAATCAAGGAATATTAAGGCACTTACTTCAAATAAAGTTCCTAGAGGGGATAATGTTTGATGTAATCCACTTATTTGTCTGCTAATGTAGTTATTCTCACTTTCTATTTTTGTTCTTCCTTTTAATTGTACTACAATATCTGCTTTTTTAGCTAATGAACTATCAGTATATGATGTGATAGCTATTAATTTTGAACCAATTTCTTTTGCAATATCAGATGTACTAATTATATAACTTGTTTCTCCAGAACCTGAAATTGCAATTAAACAATCTTTTTCTGTTATTGCAGGAGTGATTGTTTCACCAACAACATACACATTTAAACCAAGATGCATTAAACGCATTGCAAATGCTTTAGCAACTAATCCTGAACGTCCTAGACCCATTACATAAACGTTATCTACATCTTCAATCATTTTGATCATTGTTGTAATTTCTTCAGGATTAACTTCTTTGGTTGTTTTTTCAACATTACTTAAAATTTCATTTACAGCATCATGATATATCATATTATTTATTCCTTAATTTTATAGTATAATATTTTTTTTCTCTTAATCATTTTCTTATGAGAATTTTTGAATATTCTTAAATATTAGTATATTGAAATATATATTTACATTTTGCTATTCTATTTGTGATGTGTTGAGTTATGTATTCTAACAAAAAATTAAATTACGAAATTGACGATATTTTATTGGACTATAAATTATTTGATACATTAAAAGCCATAAATAATGAAAAATCACAGAGAAAAGCTGCAATTTCATTGAATATTTCACATTCAGTACTTAATCGTAGAATATTAAAGGCGGAAAAATTATTAAATCAACAATTAGTAATAGTTTCAAATAGAGGCTCTAAATTAACAGGTTATGCTCTCTCATTGCTGGATGATTATGAAAGTTATGAGCATCGTTTGAATGATGATGAGATTATAACTGTTGCAGGAGGATATGTTTCCTGTGAATTCCTTCGTCAATTGGCAATGGCATATAATATTCGTATCCGAGTTTTACAAAGTGATATGGATACATGTATAAAACTTGCTGATAGTGGTATGGTGGATATTTTGGCATTTGATGATCCGGTTAAAGCTTACATGTTGAATATTGAACCAACTCCTTTGGCAAGGGATTGTTTATTGTTATTGTCACATAAAAAAGAACAATTTAATGATATTAACCAGTTGGATGGCCTTCGTTTTGTTGAAGTTGAAGGTTCTTCTCAAAGGTTGGCATGGACTACCTTGGCAGATTATGATTTGGATTTTGATATTGTAAATGTAGTTAATTCATTTCATGAAGCTATTAAGCTGGTTGAGAATGATGAAAATTTGTATACTTTCATTAATAATAGCATGTCATATAGATGTCAATATACAAGTAACATAATTTCAAGACAAACACAACATATAATTAGTGCATTCAATGTTAAAAATGATGATTTGATTGACAACTTCTTAAATTTTGCATCACATCGTGCACAAAATTTAACTCAAAAATATGGTTTTAAACAAATATAAAAATAAGCACGTAAAAAAAACTATAAAAAAAAGTTAAGATAAAAGAGTAAAATCTCTTATTATTCCTCTAATCTGAATCTTTTTATAACAAAATCTTTATCTAATGATAAAATAAATGAAGCAGCTTTAGGACCTTGTTTTTTACCAAGAATTGTTTTATAAATTGCTTGGAATGCTTTTTGTGGTTTCATTTCTAATGATTCAAGCACTTCATACATTCTGTCATGGAATTCTATATCACTATTGAATGTCTCATTTTCTAAAACATCAGCTAATTGTTTTAGGAATTCAGTTTGTTCATCGTTAATTTCAATTCTTGGCATTTTCTTCATTACTTGGAATTTAACAAATTTTGGTGCATAATCTTTAAGCCAATTGTTTACATATTCAAGTCTTTGAAGATATGTTTCTTTGTCAAAATCATTCAATTGGTCATATGACACATTTTCTAATCTATCAGGCAATTGATGGTTTTTTGCAAGAATTTCATATATTTTATCTGCTTTACCATTAGCAATTTGGTATGCTACAGATAGGAAACGATATGATGGTTGGAATGGCATTTCATCAGGTAATTCATGAATCTGTGAAATTTCATATATTTTGGTTAATTTTTCTTTTTCCGCTTCATTACTTGCTTCTTCAACTCCATATGCTATTCTTTCTACTCTATCATATTGGTCCATTAAATCTAGGAATCCCATTTTAGGAGAGAAGTCTTTAGGTTTTAATGGTTTGTTTCTGAATATGAAATAATTTAATGTTTCTGGTTTTCCTATTTTAAGCCATGCTTCTGGACTGAAAAATACACCTTTGGATTTACTCATTGCATCTCCATCTAAGGTAATCCATTCATATGGAACTGGATATGGTGCAGGATAGTCAAATATTTCATCAGATATTATTTTACTAACATCATATGATCCTCCACTTGCTGCATGGTCTTTACCGAATGGTTCACAGGTAATGTTTAATATTTTCCATCTTGCAGCCCATTCTACTCTCCAAGTTAATTTTCCTTCACCTGTGGTATAATCCATCTGGCCTTCATGACCACATTCACAACGATATTTTATCGTGGTTCCTTCATAATCATATGCTTCTGTAGTATTTACTCGTCCACATTCTGTACATATGGGATTGTAGGGTAACCAGTAATCCTTAAGTGGATGCTCTCTATATTGGTTGAATATTTCTCTTATTCTATCTGCATTTTCTAATGCAATACGTGTACTTTCAGTATACATTCCATTTTTATACATGTATGCTCCACTTTTTAGCTCTAAATCCTTGATATCAAATGATTCTAAGGCATCGGTAAATGGAGTTTGGAAGTGTTCTACGAAATTATCACAGCATCCTTCAGGACAAGGAATTTCATAGTATGGTTGTCCCAAATATTTTGTATAAGATTCAGGTAATGGATATGGAACTTTTCTTAATGGATCATAATCATCAGCAATCCATAAGGTTCTAGCATTTTTTCCCAGTTTTCTTAATTCTTTACTAACGGCATTTGCAATAAATACATCACAACTATTACCAATATGTACAGAACCAGATATGGATGTTCCACTACCCACTACATATTCATCTCTTTCTTCTTTACTTAGCTCTTCAGCTATTCTTTCTGTCCAATGTTTACTCATTTTATCACTAATTATTTTTTTTTCTATAATAATGGATAATTTAAATATGATATTATCTTTATCTAAATAATTAAAAAATCGGTTTTCATTAAAATATTTTATTATCCAAAAAGTAAGTTAAATTATCATTAATGGTTTATAGATTATCTTTATCTTTCTATAAAGTTATTATAATAATATATTTATATGGGATGTTTTATATTTTTTTCTAAAGTTAAATTTATTAAGTTTCTTTATCCTTAAATAGATACATTTTTAAACTCATATGTATTATATTTAATTAAGATAACTTAGGTGAAACATAAATGTATGTTATTATAGTAGGTGCAGGTAGAGTAGGTCTTAATCTTGCACAATCATTAGTACATGAAGGGTTAAATGTAACTATAATTGAAGATGATGAAGTAATGTCTGAAGAAGTTGCAGAACAAGTTGATGCTATGGTAATTAATGGTGATGCAACAAGTATTCAGGTGTTAGAGGATGCAGATATTGCAGAAGCAGATGTTTTTGTAGCAGCAACAGGTGATGATTCTATTAATCTGTTGATTTCAGTATTATGTCAAAATTATGACAATATATCCAAAGTCATAGCAAGAGTAAATGATTTAGGACATGAAAGTGCTTTTAAAAGAGTGGGCGTGGATGTTACTGTAAGTCCAGAGTCTACTGTTGCAGCATATCTTGAAAGAATTATCACAAGACCTAAAGTTGCAGATTTGATTGTGTTAGGTAGAGGTTCTACTGAATTATTAGATTTAAATATAGAAAACAGTAAATTATATGGTAAACCAGTTTTAGATTATAGTCCTAATGAGAATTATATTGTTTGTGCAGTTTATGAAAATGATGAGTTAATTATTCCACAAAAAGACACAGTATTTCATAAGGATCAAAAAATTTCAGTACTTGCTAAGGCTACCCATGTACAGGAAGTTACTAAACTATTTGCACCATAATTATTTTATTAATGGAATCTTTTTTTTAAAATGAAAATGGGGGAGAGATTCTATGAGTCTTCCATTTTCAATATATTTTGTGTGATGAATTTTTGGGTAAGTTAGTGA
>SUTR01000097.1 GCA_015062825.1 Methanosphaera stadtmanae | reverse complement strand
ATGAAACTTTAAAGCCAAAGGAAAAGGGAAGAAATAATGATATGTCAAAAGAGTTCTATATCCGCATGAAGCAAAAACAATACGAAGAAATTTCGGATGAAATAGCTAAGTTAGAAACAGAAAGAGATGATTTAGTAGAAGCTAGAGATAAAATAGTTGATGAAGCTATTGAAAGGATTGTTGATACAGAAATGAAGAAAGAGTTTATGAGATATGCTTTATTGGATGAACCAAAGACTACACTTGGAAAAATAGTCTCAGGTGCATTTAGCAAATTTAGAGAATGGTGGGATATACAAAGGAAACCAGTTATGTTAGAAGAAAATAGAGAAAGTACATTGGAAAAATTAAGAAAGTATAGTAGACATAATAATGAAAAACACCCCAAAAAGAGTGTCATTAGAAATAAAGAATTTGAGAGATAGTAGCAGGCTTTTAAATATACAAATCACATTTATAAAATGTGTTGCTACGGCAGCATTAGGCATTTGTCGAACAAATGCATTGCTCGCCACAACGAAAAATTAATTATTACTAGTGTTGGAGATATTAGTATTTTGGATATGGTCTTTTAATACTTTGTTAATGTAGGCGCTAAAAGTACGGTCATCGTTTTCAGCTAACATTTTTATTTTTTCAATTGTGTCTTCGTCAAGTGAAACAGAAACTTTAATTTTATATGGTTTGTCTTTCATACTTTATGCCCTTTCTTGCTACTAATTTATTGTATAAAAATATTCAGATGATATAATGAAAGTAGTAAATAGTAGTAAAAAGTAGTAATAATTAATAAGGAGGAAAACAAGATGTTTTGTCCAAAGTGTGGAACAGAAATAAATGAGGGGGAAAAGATTTGTAGTTCATGTGGTGTTAACATTGAAGAATATGGAAAAGTAGAAAACAATAATGTTACTCCTACAGCGAATATCCATGCTACTGGAGTGAATACAACACAGACAGTAGCTAATCCTATAAAAATTGTATATTGGGGATTGGCTGCAATTGTATTAATAATGTGTTTTATAGGAGCGCATAGTATTGTTGGTGGCGGTAATGAAATAATGGAAATACAATCTGTAGGTGGACGAACACTAGAAGAAGCATATTATCAGGAATTAGGTAAAGTATATTCTGGAATAGCTATGGCAATCAGAGGTTTAGGTATTTTTGCTGCCGCTATTCTTGTAAAACTAGGAATGGATGATTAATGAAAATAAAGAAATGTATAAAATGTAATAAGTTTGTACTTAAAGATAGTTATTTCTGTATTACTTGTGGAAGTGAGTTGCGAACAATAAATCAAAATGAAATCCGACAAGCTATAGCAATAGGAGCAATTGTTGCAATTGCCGTATGTGTATTTTCGATATTTTTAGTTGAGCAAAAAAGGATTAATGATACTCATAATTCTATAGAACAGTATCAATATGAAAAAATAAAAGCTGATTATGAGTCTACACCGACTATATCGGATTTAAAAATTAATTCAGGTTGGACGAATAGAAAAGATGGAAATTATGTATATATATCAGGGTCTGTAACTAACACAAGTGATACAAAAACAATTAGTTACTTCGAGGTTGAAGCAAAATTTATTAATAGCAATGGCGATGTGATAGATTCAGATTGGACTAATGATTCTAAAGATTTAGAACCAGGAGAAACTAGACAATTTGAAATAATGCATCGATATAATAGTAATAGTACCAAAATAAGATTGTCGGTAAAAGAAGTTAATTAGGAGGCTAAATGTACTGTAATAAATGCGGAACAGAGATAAAGGATGGAACACAATTCTGTATGAATTGTGGTAATCCTGTGGAAGAAAAAAAGGATGTCAAATCGATTGTTAAAACAAAGAAAGCCAAATTAATAGTATCCATAGTACTTGTATTGGTTATAGCGGTTGTTGGATGTTTATTTGGACGTCGGTTATTGTACAAAGGTTATTATGAAAATATAGCTTGGAGTACTAGTAGTGAAGAGGCAAACCAAATATTAGATGAAAAATATCCAGATGCACTTTTTAGTGTCATCCAAGACAAAAAAACTTCAAATAATATAGTAATGGGTGTAATAGACAACTATAGAGAAATGGATGCGTCCGCAACTCCAATGTTATATTTTGATAAAAACGATGAGTTAGAAAAAGTTGACGTTATATTTATTATTGATAAGAATGCAGATGATTCTATAGAAGAACTAATTGAAAAAGAGAAATCAGAATTAGATAAAAAATATGGCAAACCTGAAATAATTGATTATTTGGCGTATAAATGGGAAACACCAAAGAGTTTTATTACATTAAATAAATATGCTGATGGTATTGCAATGTTAAATATGGAGCCTAGAAAATAATTCGAATGCTAATAAATATATCTGCATTTATAGTCTAAAAATTTTTGTTGAAAAAAGCGTATAATGAGTTTATAATGTTCTTAAGAACAGGATATGTTCTTTGGAGATTCACTACCGTTAAGTGTGAGCAAAAATATCTTGGAGATTCACTACCGTTAAGTGTGAGCAAAAATATTTTGGAGTTTCGCATCCGTTAAAAGCGATATAAAAGGCAAGGTTTACTTTGCCTTTTTTTTATGAAAGGGAATAATGGAATTATATGAAGTAAATCAGGCGTACATATCATATTTAAGAAGTTTTGAACCTAGTAAAATTTTATCTAATGCAGGTGATAAAGGAAATAGGAAATTTATAGGAATAATAATGAAAAAAGGTAAATATAATTACGTGGTTCCTTTAAGCTCACCAAAGTTTAACAAAGACTATAATATAAATGGCTATGTTGGAGATACGCTACCTAGAGACTTTTCTTTCAAGAATTATTTAAATAGGATTAATCTACTGAAGGACACAACCGAACCAGTGGTATATATGTACTCAAGGGGGACGGGTGGAATAGATTTTTTTGGCAAAATACAATGTAACAATATGATACCAGTTCCTGATTCTGAGTTGATTAAGATTGATGTTAATGCTGAACCGGACCAAGATTATAAGGCTTTATTACAAAAGCAGATTAATTATATAAGAAAAAATGAAGACGAAATAATTAAAAAGCATATTAATCCTGTTTATAATAATAGAATTAATAATCGAATGTCCATAGGTTATATTAGGGCGGCAACACCAGACTTTGCCTATTTAGAAGAAAAATGTGATGAGTGGATAGAAACACATTAGCAATTCATCGTCTTTTAGGAGAGATAATATTTGGTACTGTTTTGGTACCAAATATTCTAAAAAACATAAAAAATAATGCGAATATGAATAATCACATCAAAAGAAACACTGTAAAATCAACGATTGTAACTACGATAAACGTAAGTATGAATCGTGAGGGTGGTAGAACAGTAGGTTCTGGTCGTGTTGCTACAATCATCGAATAATCGAGAGCGAACAGCCCAACCCAAATTATAAAATTATGCCCTTCGAGGATTTTTCCTCGGAGGGCTTTTTCTTTGTTGAAAATAAAAATGTTATGGGTGATAATAGGTGAAGAGAAAATGTAGAACATAAGAGATTATATAGAAAGATGCATATAATGAAAAAGACAATAATTAGAAAAAATATATATGTTTTTGTATGTCTTTTTTTGTTATGCAATTTTTTCTGTCTTGATAAGGACGGTCTTACCGAGGCAGATGCATTTAGTTATAATGATTCACCATCTATAACTATACATGTGCCTAATGGTGTTCAGATGGAAATCAAGAGTGAAAAGAGTGTTAGTGCTGTAGTAGCAAGTACTATTGCTAAAGCAGTTCAACTGAAAACATTTTCCAGTTTTAGATATTTTTTATACACACTCATATTAGTTATATTAGGATGTTTCTATATATTTAAAAGATATAATCTGTTCATATCTGAAGCAACATATCTTAAAACTTTCGTTATCAGATTTATCCACAATAAGGACGGGCGTAAACGTATTTAAAACTTCAACTCTATTAAAGCTTATGCAGAAAATGCATAGGTTTATTTTGCGTGCAAAGGAGTTAAAAAATATGTTTGAAAATATTTTAATAGGAGTTTTTGCAGTAATAATATTTGGTGGAGCAGTTGCTGCATGGTGGATTGAAAATGGTCCAGAGAAAAAAGATAAAGATGAAAAGAGGGAAAAATAATGGTTTATATAATAGTAGCAATCATTTCAATTCTTTGTTGGTTTGTATGCGTTGGGATAGCAAGATTTATTGATATGCTTAATAAAAAACAGGATTGGTATATAAGAATCAGTAAGAAATTAGATGAAGAAAATTAAAAAATTGTAGGCTATATTTAATAATTCAAATAAGTTAGGAGATTAGAATGATAATTTATATAGCAGTATTAGTCATAGGATTTATTGCATTAATAAAAGGTGCGGATTGGTTTGTCAAGGGCAGCTCAGATATAGCTAAGAACCTTAGAATACCATCTGTTATTATAGGAT
>SUTR01000096.1 GCA_015062825.1 Methanosphaera stadtmanae | reverse complement strand
AAAAAAAGGTGGATTAGATTTAATTTATACGATATTGCCAACTCTTATATTAAAAGATATAACTTATAACTTATTAGTTATCACAATACATCATAAAAAGATAACAATATCCATAAGAAAAACATATATAATAGCAAGGAGTGTTAATATTGAATTACTTGATTATAAATGGAAGCCCACGAAGAGCCAATACCTGGAAAATAGTAGAAAGAGTAAAAGATACATTGAACAAAAAAGAAGAAAACACATTTGATGAGGTTGATCTGATAGACATTAATCTTCCACCATGTACTGGTTGTTATAACTGTTTTAATGTAGGTGAAGACAAATGTCCACATCAGAATATCGTTGGTCCAATAGTTGAGAAGATGAAAAAATGTGACGGCCTTATAATAACAACCCCCGTTTATGTGCTAAATGTAAGTGGACTTATAAAGAATTTCTTTGATCACTTAGCATACTTCTATCACAGACCATACTTCTTTGATAAGAAAGCATTAATAGTTGTAACTACAGCAGGCAATGGTAATAAAAAAGTATCAGGTTATATGGATGAAAATCTAAGAAATATGGGATATAACCAGAGGTTTGTATTGTCATTTGTACATGCAGTAGACAGTCATGGATATCTTCCACTAAAGACAAAAGAAAAAATAGATTCAACTGCAGACAAATTCTATAATAACATCAAACAAAACAAGATAAAAAGTCCAAGCATGAAGGCATTATTCATGTATAATATATGGAGAGCAATGGCACAAGCAAATACAATACCTGCTGACAGCAAATACTGGCAAGACAACAATCTACTCAATGATGAGTTTCATCCAGACATACCATGCAGTATAATTAAGAAAATACCATTCAAGATATTCTATAGGATAATGTTAATGTTTTTAAGCAAAAATAATGTTGAACAAGAAAAATAATTCGTAAAAGAAATATTATTAAATATTAATATATGCTTTCTCAAGCAGATAATTAGTTAATTTCAATAAAATGAAAAAAATAGTGGTTTATGGATTTGTATCCATAATTTAGAATGTTCTGAGTTTTCCTTCAAGCATGAAGTCTTTTATATCTGTGATGTTTGCAAGCCATTTGTCTATGATTTTTGCAACATCATCTTCTACATCATCCACTGAGTATCCTTCTTCTGTTTGGATGTGTGCTGTTGCTGTTCTTGGTTGGTCTATTGGTTTTCCTATTTGACTTAGGATTATCATGTCAATGTTTTGTACACCTTCAACGTCACTTACTACTTCTTTTGTTATTTCATTGGATAGTAGGTTGTATATTTTTCCCACGTGGTTTATTGGGTTTTTACCACTTGTTGCTTCCATACTCATTGGTCTGTTTGGTGTGATAAGTCCGTTTGCACGGTTTCCTCTTCCTACTGATCCGTCGTCTCCCATTTCTGCACTTGTTCCTGTTACTGTTAGATAGTAACCGGATTCGTCTTTTTTGGATTCATCATCAGCTGTGTTGATTAGTGTATCCACTGAGTAGTCTGTTGTTTTAGCTGCTAAGTCTTTTACTATGTCAGTTAATTCTGCTTTCATGTTAAGATATGCATCTACATCGTCAACATATTTTGATACGAATGCTGCTGCAATGGTAAGTGTTATGTTGTCTTTTTCACGTAATCCCATTACTTTAATATCTTCTCCTACATGTGGATATTGTTTTTTGAAGTCTTTACTGTTTAAAAGTTCTTCTGTTTTAAGTACTAGGTTTTCTGTCTGTGATAGTGGTGCAAATCCTACACCGAATGATGTGTCGTTTGAGGATGGTATCTGATCTGTTCTTTGGAATACATCTCTTAAGTCTGCAGATCCTTGTCCTATTTTACATTCTACTACTGTTCCATATTCCACATCAAGGTTTATGATTGTGTCTTTTAGGAAGTCTTTTGCTGCTTCTATTGCTATTGTGTCTACTCCTACTTTGTGTGTTTCACCGTTTGGTAGGGTGAATTCCTTTGCTGCACGTCCTGTTAGTAGGATTTCAATAGGTTTTATTATTTGTCCTCCACCAAATTGTGGATCGGATTCACCTGCAGTTATCTGTACCTCATCTGTATTGTGGTGTAGTACATGTCCTGCTTTTTCTTTATATGTTTGTGATAAGACTCTACTTACAGCTTCTGCAATTCCATCACTTATACTGTCAGGATGTCCTATACCTTTTCTTTCAACTATTTCTATTTCATTTTGTTCTATTGGTTTTTGAGTTGCTTTTTCTATTTTAATATTACGCATTAATACACCTCAGATAGTGAATTTATTATTTAAAGTTAATGTTATCTTATTTTTATGAAATTATTTAGATTAAAATTGTTAATAAAAATTTTATTCTATTTATATATTTATCTGTTAAATATTTAATAGTTTATCCACAAGTTATGAGAAAAAAATTAAAAAAAAGTAGACTGGCATATTGTAAAAATATCACTTGAATCATAATAAATATAATAGATAAATAGTATAAATATTATCATAGAAAACACAATGTTTAAAAGCATTAAAAGAAGAGATATTGTCCATTGCAAATAACAGTTAAAGAAAGAAAACAACACTTGCGATATAATACAATGTTTGGTTGACAAATTTAATAATTAATGAAGAAAATATGTTAAAATATGAAGTATCCAATTTTATAGACCCGAAGAAGGAATTACTATGAGCGAATATATCAATCTTGATTATGATAGTCCCTTTTATCCATCAACCCCCGTAGATCCTACATTATTCAAGGGAAGAGAAGATGTAATAAAGAAAATTTTAAGATATTTTCCAAAAGTACTGAATAAAAAAGTTCAACACTTCTTTTTAACCGGAAATAAAGGAATGGGAAAAACATCAGTTGCTGAATTTATCATTAATGAGATTAAAGAATATAACATCACACATGTATATATCTCTAACAAAGATAATGATTCTGTTGAAATTTTAGCTTCAAGAATAATACAAGAAATCATCAACCAGTATCCACCACAATCAAGAAAAGAAAGAATTAAAACATGGTTTGGAGAACATGTATCTGAAATTGACATTAAAGGAACAAAAATTAAATTTAATATCAATAAACAACAACAGAAAGAAGTAAAAGAAAATTTTTTAGATTATATAAGTATAGCTTTTGAAGATTTAAAAGAAAAATATGAAGGAATATTCATTATCATTGATGATATTAATGGTTTATCAGAAACCAAAGAATTTGTCGATTGGTATAAACGTATTGCAGATACAATGGCAGTAAATGAAAGATATCATTTACCTCTATATTTTATATTAGAAGGATATCCTGAAAAATTTGATAATTTAGTAGAATTAGACAGATCTTTTGGAAGAATATTCCATTATGCAAATTTAGAAGAATTAACCTACGAAGAAATTAGGGAATTTTATGAAAATGTGTTTGAAAGTGTTAATATAGAAGTAAGTCCCGATGCATTAAAATTAATGATTGACTATGCCTCAGGAATACCACTTACAATGCAATATATTGGAGATTCAGTATTTTGGAATACAGACAATAATCAAATTAATCAGGATAAAGCAATAGAAGGAATCATATTGGCAGGATATGAAATAGGCAATAAACAACTTCGAAGAAACCTTAAAAAGATCAATAATCAAGTATTTAATGATATTTTAATGAAGATTACCAAAAAAGAATTAACAAACTTTAATGAATCATCACTCCAAAATATTTTATCTGATGATGAATATACTATCTTACCCGAGTTTTTTAAGAGAATGGAAGAATATGAAATACTTGAATCAATGAACTATACTGATGAAAAAACATATAACTTCAAGGATAAATTAACATATTCCTACTTTCGCATAAAATCATTTGAAAATGAACAATAAATGTAAAAACTTAGTTCTTTAGATAAATGACAATAACCCTTTTTACACACTTCTTTTTTTCTAATTATAAATCAGATTAATTTTTCCAAATGATTTGAATATTTAAATTTAAAATAAAATTATTGATTATACAAAAATTATGGATAAATAATTATATGAAATTAATCAAATATTTGAACAAGTAACATATAAATCATTTTTGTGATTGAAATGGAAAATAAAAATAACATAATATCTAATTTCATTAATGAAAACATAATAGAAATGCCCCTTAAACTACGGAGTAAATTATATGAAAATGAATCTAAATACAAAAATAGGGAAGAATTTGAATACATAAAAGAGATATAGATGACTTTATTGATAATTCAACGATAAATAGATTCTTAGTATTACCTGGAATTAGAGATGTTGGAAAAACAACATTATTATACCAATTATACGAATACATATACAAAGATAAAAATATCCCTTCAACTCAAATCTTATATTTTTCATGTGAAGAACTAAATGATTTAATTGATTGTAGTATAACAGAATTAATTGAAGTTTATCTAAAGAATTTTCATGATACAACACC
>SUTR01000095.1 GCA_015062825.1 Methanosphaera stadtmanae | reverse complement strand
TTTTTTTTCTTTTCCAATTTATTCTATTTGAAGAATTCCACTGATACTAATTCTACTTATACTTTTAATGACAAAGTATTATTAAAAATTAAGGAATATTAATATGAGTAATGAAAATGTTGAATTGATGAGGGGCGATCCTAGCATTGCAGTTCGTAAACTTGCTATTCCTATTATGATTTCCATGTTGCTTACTGCTTCATATAATATCATTGATGGTATTTGGGTTGCCGGTTTAGGACAGGCTGCTATTGCAGGTATTGGATTTGTCACTCCAATTTTTATGATTCTTAATGGGGTTAGTGTAGGATTGGGTAATGGAGCAACCAGCAGTATTAGTCGTTTTGTTGGAGCCCATAACAAGGAAAATGCCAGCAGGTCTGCTACCCATTCACTTGTCATCTTTACAATTGCATCTGTAATATTGACAATTGTCTTGTTATTTATTCAAGAACCGTTACTTGTTGCTTATGGTGCTAGTGGCACTTCACTACAGGAAGCTTTGAAATATGCTACTCCATTGTTTTTAGGTCTTTTTGCATTTATGTTCTCTAATGGTGCAAGTGGCATATTGCGTGGTGAAGGTGATATGAAACGGGCAATGTATGCAGTTATTGTATCTGTTGTCTTAAATACCATACTTGATCCAGTGTTTATTTACTATCTTGGATTAGGTAGTGCTGGTGCATCCCTTGCTACTATTGTTAGTTCTACAATGTCTGCATTTGTCATTTTATATTGGATTTTAATTAAGAAGGATACTTATGTTGATGTCCATCTAAAGGGTTTTGAATTTGACAGAAGCATTACTATGGATATTTTAAAGGTCGGTATTCCGTCTAGTATGGATATGTTTGTTATGAGTCTTGCCATGAGTATGTATCTGATATTCATCTCAAGTATTGGTGGCGAATATGCTATTGCCGCTTTTACTTCCGGTCAGAGATTGTACTTGTTTGCAATTATGCCTCTTACTGCTATTGCAAGTGCTGTTGCTGCTGTGGTTGGTAGTAGTTATGGTGCTCGTGATATCCAGAAGTTGTCTGTTGCTCATAATTATGGTGTGAAGTTTGGAATATTGTTTGGTACTACTGTTACTGTTATCTTAATTGTATTTGCAACTCCTCTTGCAACATTGTTTGCATATACTCCTGAGACTTCAACATTAGTTCCTGAGATTACAAGATTTTTACAGATTGCTTCTTTGGCACTTCCTCTTACCAGTGCGGGTATGAGTAGTAGTTTTATGTATCAGGGTATTGGTAAGGGCAATATTAGCCTTGCATGGACCATTATCCGCGAGGTAATATTTACTGTTGGATTTACTTATACCTTCGGTATTTTATTTGGATGGGGTCTTGTTGGTATTTGGATTGGACTTGCTGTTGGTAGAATTCTTTCTAGTTTACTTAATTATACTTATGCTAGATATACTATCCGAAAGCTTAGAAAGACATTTGATAAAAAAATGGATTTTCAAAATTAATTAAAATTAATGGGGATTAATATTTTCTAAAAAAAGAGATGTTTAAAAAGAAGAAGTTAAAACAATTCTCTTATTCTTTTTCTTTAAATTCTACTTCAAATACTACTACCGGATATTCCAGGTCGAAGTTTGTAATTACTTGTGGATTTACTTCTCCATAATATCCTGTGAATGTGAATGGTAATTTTTCATCCTGTGGTATTGCCTCGAACTGTGCACATCGGCCTGGTATGAATATGCTATTGTCTGTATCTTCTAGTTTGATGTCACATCCCATATTGTTTGTGAATGATTCTACTATTGCCTTGATATCTGTATAGTTTGCAGTGGATGATATCATTGCTGCTGCTAGTTTTTTGGCTGTGCGCATTTGTGTTTCTTGTGTCTGGTCAATGTATCCTACATCACCGATTTCAAAGATTTTCTGTGGTAATTCTTCGTGTTTGTTGTCTTCCAAGAATTCAAGTAGGCTGTTTATTAGTGATTGTCTTATCATTGTACGGTCTTGTGTTATTGGCTGTGCTACTGTGATTCTGTCTTCTTCTATTTCTTTTTGTAGTTTTGTATAATGTTGTTCTTCACTTGTTAGCATTAGGCTTTTGATTTCGGTAAATCCTAATCCTATCATTACCTGTTCCAGTATTTGATCAAATTGTCTTTTTGGATCTGGATTTGCTATTGTTGAAAATGTTGGAAGTTCTGCTGGCAGGTCATTGAATCCATATCCTAGTGCTATGTTTTCTATTATGTCTACTTCATGTAGGATGTCTATTCTGTATCTTGGTATTGTAACCTTTACTGTATTGTCATCCACATATTCTGCTTTGAATCTTGTTTTTTCTAGTGTTTCTATTATTTTATCAGTATCTAATTCTATTCCTATGAATTCACTTGCAGTGTCTACGTGGACATCTATTATTTTTTCTTCAAAGTCGGGATATTCCACGTCGTCATGGTATGGATATTTTACTGTCATTGTCTCGATTGTTGCACCGTTTTCGGATAGGTTGCTTGCTATGATGTTCAATGCATTTGTTACTGCTGTTATGTCTGTTCCTGTTACATCTATGAATAGGTTTTTAGTGTCTGTTGTTAGTTTTGTCAGGTCACTGTTTATTATTGGTGGCATACTCATTATATTATCGTTTGCATCTACTATTAATGGATAATAATCATATCCTTCAAGTAATTTTGAGTATTTTTCTCCCTTGTCATGGCTTTCGAGTATTTCATTTAGTGTTTGTAGTTGGTCTGATTCAAGTGGTATGAATTTGTCTTCATCTGGAATTCCTGCCTTGTAGTAGAATGGTCCTTCTACCTTGTCCAGGTCATGTATTCCTATTGCTACTTTTTTACGGTCACGTCCTATTACCCAGTGTAGGTGTTCCTGAAATTCCATTATGTTTACTAGTTGATTTTCATTTATTTCTACATTCTTTATAAGACATGTTGCTACATATGGTCTTACATTTTCAAGTTTTTCATCTACGGTTATTGTTGTATCTGTTTTAGTGACGTTGTATTCTGGTATTCCTTTTTCTATTTCCAGGTATCCTTTTAGTGCTCTTACTATTCCTTCCAGGCTATAGTAGTCTGGACGATTTGGGAAGAATTCTACTTTTACTTCTTCATCATCATATGATTCTACGTCACTTGAAATCATAGGTAATATGTCAATTAATTCATCCTTTGGCATTTCTTGTCCTAATTGTTTGAATAATTCTTCGTATTTGAAGTTTATTACAGGCATTTTATTATCATTCCTTATATTTTATTTTAATCTTTAAAAAAAATATTGTCTAGCAATCGGTTATATTGCTAGTATTATCATGAAAAATATTGATTCTATTGTAAAATGAAGTGCCCTGTGCTGTAGAGGTGTCATCTTCATTTGATTGAAGTTGTGTGTTACATCTATTATAAAATGTATTGTTCCAGCTAGTACTCCTATTGTAAATGATTGGAATACTAGTGATAGTATTATAAAGTGAAATATTGCTTCCAGTATTTCATGTACCAGCCATGCTTTAAAGTGACTTCCCACAATATTATATATTATGTCTCCGAAGATTAGATAGAAGTCCTTGAAGGCATGCCATATAATACCATGCAGTATATCTGAACATGCTAGTACTACTGCAATATAAAACCATTCTATACTCATTTTAATCATTCCATTGTATATGTATAGATTATTAGTTTAGTTATTCATTCATAATTTATTGTTATTTAATTTGTTAAGTATTTAACTCTATATTTATTTATATCATTATCCATTATTATAGATTGTTTTTTTCTTATTTAAAACTTTCGAAATAAAAATACTTTCTTAAATGCATTAGATTTATTTGATGAATTGGAATGTTATTTCATCAGATGACTTAATATCTTTTTGGCATATAACATTCTAAGTTAGAATAAAATATGAATAAATAAATATTTTTAGGATTTTTAATTGAAAAAAATTAGAAAATTAGATTAGCCAATTAAATAGATTTTAATCATATATCGTAAATTTAGAAAATATACAATTATATTAATCCGTTAAATTAAATAAATGGATAATACTCGTGTAAATTTTTATATATTAAGGATATCATAAATATTAATTAAAATATGAACAAATAGAAAAGATACTAAATATTCATAGTTACAAATAAACAATTATAAAATAATAATCTAAGTGGAGGAATAAGGTAATGAAGCCACCATGTGAAATTGTAGTGTGGTATGTTATACCATCAATTAGATCAAAATTAGCAAAGGAATTATTAAAGCTTGGAATGAAACAGAAAGAAATTTCACAAATGTTAGATATTACACAGCCTGCCGTATCCCAATACATTAGTGATAAAAGAGGACATGAACTGGACTTTAATCCTATAGTAAATCACTACATTCAAAATATGGCAAAGGATATGGTTGATGGAAAATTAGAACCTGTAGATTTAATTCCACGATTCTGCCATATATGTAAGACAATTAAAACACAGGAAGTTCTTTGTCAATTGCATAAGGAAAAAGTTAACCTGCCTGAATATTGTGATGTCTGTATGGGAAGTTTATCCAATAAATCCATTCATGAATTACATGATTAAGATTTAAACTTCCAAACACTTAAACTCCAAACATTTT
>SUTR01000094.1 GCA_015062825.1 Methanosphaera stadtmanae | reverse complement strand
TCGTCGTTGTATGTGATTGTGAGTGTGATTATTTGGTCTGGTAAGTATGTTTCACCATCAGCATCTTCAGCCATTAAGCTACCAGTTATAGTAATAGGACTTAATATGGTTGTAGCATCAACATCAACATTTACATAAGTTGATTTAGCTTTAACCTCTATTGTAGTTTCATCTTCATCATATGCATAATCCGGATCATCGAAACTTGCAACAAGTGTAACTTCTTCACCAATCATTTCTTCTGTAGTAGGAATATTTATAGTATATAATCCTTCTTCATCAGTAGTTGTGGTGACAGAGTCAATAATTTCATCATTTAATATTACATCAATAGTAATAATTCCATCTTCAATTGCTACAGGATTATCACTTTCAGTTGTGTTGAAAAGAGTACCTGTTACTTCTATGTAATCTGCATAGTAAGTATCCACAGCTGAAATTGTAACTGTTGCAGCTGATTTTTCAATAAATTCTACATTTATTTCATCTATATTAGATGCTTCATTGAATAAGTCAGTTTCTTCTCTTGTGATAATTATTGTTCCCATACCTGCAGTGAATGGTGCTTCAAATCTTGCACTTAATAATCCATCTTCAAATACTACATCTTCAGCAACATATAATTTATTGTCGCCTTCAATGGTCATTGTAACAGTATAATATGATGCATCATCTAAGGTTAAATCTTCTTCTTCACCATTTACTTCATATGTTACATATGCTGTAACGATTAAGTCATCATCAGTGTACCATTCTTCATCAGCTTCACTATAAATATTTAAATCCACTTTTGTGATTTCAGCATCATCAAATGTAGCTGTGTAATCTGCATATACATCATCCATATCTTCAAATGTTGCAGTTACGGTTATAGCTCCAGTTGTTAATGGTGTTGGTGTTAGACTATAATATCCGTCATCATCAGTTGTAACATAATATACTTCCTCATCACCTGTATCTTCATAGCTTACTGTAACTTCGATAAGTTTACCTTTAAGAGGTTCATCAGTAACTGTTTCATCAGTATACATTAATGTTCCTTCAATGGTGTACTTTTCTAGTACAGTAGCATTGTCAACATCTAGGGATAGGAATGTTTCTTTAAGTATATTTGTTTCTTCAGCAATTTCTGTCTGATAATAATCATCATCTTCAGTAGTGGATGCAATTACTATCATAGTACCTGTTTGAGCTACACCTTCAATTGTGTATTCATAGTAACCGTTTTCATCAGTTACATCATCTAATGTAACGGTAATTGCATTTTCATCATCATCATTATATATGATTGTTAATGTGATTTCTACACCTTCGATTGGATTATCTTCAGAATCATATACATTACCTGAAATTAAAACATCATCATGATATACATATGAATCTTCAAGGTCAAGTGTTATAGTTGGCTCTTCTTTAATTGTTATTTCAGATTCACCATCATAATATGATGTAGTATCTGCAATTGTTTCAGTTGATTCTATGTCCATATATACTTCTATTGCACCTTCAGAATTGTGTGGTGCTGTAAATATCGCATGTAAGAATCCATCTTCATCAAGTGTGACATCACTTGCTTGTTTTGTGCTGCCATCAGAGTAAACTATTGTTAATGTAGGAAGTTCAATGTCTTCTGTTGTAATAGCTTCTCCATTATAGGATATGTATGCAGCTACTTCAATATCATCAGTGATGTCATATGCATCATCTAATTCTTCCCATGTGACCTTTGGAGTTATACGGTTAATTTCAGTATTGATTGTATTATTTGTTGCTGCATATGATTCATTTTTATCATATATTGCAACAATTGCAATTCTACCTGGCATTAATGGAGTTACATCTTGTGTAAATTCACCATTTTCATCAGTTGTAACTGTGAATTCCTGTGTTGTAGGATTTAATATGTCATCATCATATATTACTCTTAATGTAACGTCCTGATATGGAAGATCTGTTACTTCATCTTCTTCATTAACATAGGATAACCAACCAGTTATTGTGAAATCTTTAATTATTACTGGATTATTATCTGCGTCAAGAGAAATATGTGTTTCATATTCAAATTCTTCAACTATTTCAGATTCATAGCTTTCAGTTACAGATTCATATATTGGATTGTTTTCATCTGTTGTAATGGTTATTGTAACTTCTCCAAGCACGTTTTCGGATGCTGGAATTACAGCTTTAAATGTACCTTCATCACTTTTTACAACATCAGCTTCAAAGGTTGAATCATCTGAGTAAGTGATTGTCACATACATTTTAAGATTATCTATAGCTACTCTTCCATTATCACCAATATAATATACATCTCCACTTACAATAATGTCTTCAGTAACATTATAGAAATCATCTGGTTCCCAGTCAATTATAGGAGTGTATACGGTATCAACATCTGTAATGACAGCAGTATCCTCACTTTCATATCCGTAGTATGTGTCATCACCATCATAAACGGCAGTGACTGTTACTTCACCGGTATGAAGTGGTCTTCTTGCTACAGTGAATTGTCCATCTTCTTCAGTTACAGTAGTAAATGAAACTTCTGTATCATCATAGCTAACAATAATTTTAACTGTAGCACCTGGAATACCTTCATCATTTTCATCAGATAATCTACCTGAAATTACTAAATCATGATCTAAATCAGTATCATCTGCTTCAACAAATAAGTTTGTAGCTACTGGTTCATCTATAACTGGTTCTTCTTCAACAGTTACGTCAAGTGAATCTGCTAATCCCTCATTAACGTCTACAGATAATGTGTATGTACCTTTATTTTGAGGTAATGCAGTTGTAATACTTGCAGTATTAGCATCATATTTGATGATTCCTGTTAGTACCTCATAGTTACCATCTTCATCGTTAATGTAAAATGTTGCATCATTAGCTTCAACATCTGCTGGGGTGATGGTTGCAGTAATTGTAACTTCATCTCCTGGTAGATATGTATCTTGTACAGGATCAACTGTTAATGTTACTGTAGGCTCATCGACAACAGGTGTGTCTTCAACAAGAGTGAATGTTATAAATGCATTTCCCTGATATTGTAAATCATCGTCAACATAGTCAGTTAACATTACACTTATTGTATGAGTTCCAAGTGATGGTGGTGTTATGGTAAGGGTTGCTGAGTTACCTGATATTGATACTTCATCTGAATCATCCTCATAAACATATTCATCATCAGTACCTTCATCCATAACAAAATCTGCCAAAGATACTTCTCGATCGGTGTCGTCAAAGCTAGCGGTAATGGTTAGTTCGTCATTTGCTATGATATTGTTTAAATCGGTTACTGCAATTCCATCCTGTTTAAAGGATACGGATATTGATGAATCCTCATTATCACCTTTTACTTGTTTGGTGTTTGTTTGTTCGACTGTCTTGGTTGATACTGATTTCGCCTTGTCAGTATCTTCTACTGTTGATGTGTCTTGCACATCACTCTTGTAAACATTCTTATTATTATCGTTTAAGGTATTAACGTTTGCCTGGCTTACATCCGTATTTGAAGTGGCGTCTTCAATGGTAGTTGTTGCATTATTATCAACATCTACTGCTGATACGGCTGTTATTCCAACCAATGTTATTAATACTAGTGAGAATAATAAAAATAGTTTAGTTTTGTTTTTCAACATACTTTTATCATCTCAAATTTGAGTTTGTATATTTATATCATATTTATGAAATATTCTTCTTTTTTAGCAAAAGTACGTTTCTACCCGTTTTCTAGAAATTTGGGCGTCATTAATCGTTTTTTATTTCATATTGAATTCAATATAAATATGTTATTTATTTATATTCATTCAAATATTTATACATAATGTTTAAGTATTTTTGATTTTTGCTTTTTATTCTATTTTTATCGTATTTTTTTAGTGTATTGGATGTGATGTTTTTAATGTTTTTTCTTCTTTTTCTATTTTTTTATATTTCTTGTTGGATTTTTATTAATTTGTGTTTATTGTCCGAATGGTACATTCTTATTTTCCAATATTAATTTGTGCAATATTTTCTAATTATTAATTTTTGAATGATTTTTGTATTATTATTTTCAATATCCTTATTAATCTTAAAAAAAGAATTATCATCACTTCTATTAATATGATTATATAACTTAATTATGAATCAGTATTCGAATAGTATTAATTATCCTTTTTATTTTAAAATAACGGTTCATATTTAATTTAATAAATATTAAACATTTATTAAAAATCAATGAAATTAAAGTTTTTTCGAACATAATTAAAGTAAAATTTGGTCTAAAACCACTAAGTTTATATATATCCAAAAGGGCTATACTAATAACTATGTGGGTATAAAAATTTAAAAATTTTTAGTGGTGAAATTATATGTCAAGAAAAGTATTTACAAAAATGGAAACACAATCAGCAGACGACATGTTATTTGGAGAAACCAAACATCCTGTTAAACTCGGTTTAGACCAAGAAGCAGGTGCAGGATTAGTTTATCCAAACATCAAAGTTGCTCCAGCTGAAGGATCAGAAGAATCAATTGACGGATTAGAAGCAACATCAAAAAACATTGCATTTGCAGCATGTCAAAGAGCTTCTGATATAGGATTACCAGCTATACAAATAGAAATGGAACACGTACAACAACAATCTATCAGCAGAGAAGCATCTGAAAGATGTACAGCTGTAACATGGGAACAACTCGAAGAATTACACGACAA
>SUTR01000006.1:14999-70872 GCA_015062825.1 Methanosphaera stadtmanae | reverse complement strand
TAATTATAAAGTATTCAAATAATAAAAATAAAGGATATATGACCTCAAAAATAAGTTCATTTTCTAGAACCCTAAAATATTTATATACTACTTTTTAATAATCTATACTTAGATAACAATGTTATATCACAATGTTATCTTGTATGAAATTTTATGGAAATAATAGTTTCCTTCTCTGTCATAGTATCATAATAAGTTTAAGTATATTAATTGCTAATTTGTTAATTACTTTGTAAATATAACCGTTTTACCCTCATAAAGCGATCTTATAAAAATACTATTTTTTGACAGCCTTTGACACATAGGTTATTATAATCTAACAACAGGTTAGACTTAAAGTAATTAAAAACATGATAACAATACATTTAATATTTTAATATATCATAATTTGATTACAACCGAAAGTTCGCTTGAAAAATGGTTGATTTTTTTACTCATAATGCATTGTTATATAATTAGCAGATACTTTGAATATTGGATATTTTAAATTATATCATGTTTTTAAAAAAAAATCATTCATTTAAACTATTCATAATCTAAAATTTAATAAATTAATTAAAAATAGATAATTTTAAATTAGATATCAAAATACCACAGAAAATATAATCTAATCAAGAACATGACTTATACAAGAAAATAGTCTCTCTAATATGTATCTATATTTTTTAAGATATTGTTTAAATGATAGATTTAAAACATTTAATAAAAAAATAAACTATATTAAGTATATTAAATACATAAATATAAAATATTAAATTAAAAAAAGGAGCTGTAATAATTATGGTTGACAAGAAATATATTGCTATTGCAGCAGTTGCAGTAGTAATCATAGCAGCAATAATAGCTTATGGTGCTTTTGGTGGAAATGATGATGTAGTCCACATAGGATATTTGCCATCAGACCATGATGCAGCATTATTTGTTGCAAATGCTACAGGCATGTATAGTAATGCAGGAATAAAAGTTGAATTACATGAATATAATAATGGTGGAGACTTGATGAGTGCAATGGCTAGTGGAGATATTGATGTAGGATATGTTGGAATCACTCCTGTATTATCTTCAATATCAAAAGGAGTGCCGGTAAAAGTTGTTGCAGGAGCTCAAAGAGAAGGTAGTGGAATAATAGCTTCTAACAGCAATATTAAAACAACCGCTGACTTAAAAGGTAAAAAAGTCGGAATTCCTGGAGAAGCATCAATTCAAAACATGTTATTAAAATATGATCTTAAGAAAAATGGTTTAAGTACAAGTGATTTAGAAATACCTAGTATGAAACTATCTTCAATTAATGATGCAATTAAAACAGGCAGTCTTGATGCTGCTATAACACACGAACCATTTGTATCAATAGCAACAGAATTAAACAACGCTTCACTAGTTAAAAAATCTGGTGAAATATACCCTGATCATCCATGTTGTGTAGTGGCTGTAAGTGATAAGTTCATCAAAGATCATCCTGATAAAGTAAGTAAAATAGTGGATATTCATAAAGAGGCAACACAGAAATTAATATCTGATCCAGAAGGATGTGTACAGTACTTACCGGATTCTGTTGTGGTAGATCCTAACATTGAAAAAAATGTATTAAGTGAAATGAAATGGGTAACTGACTTAAATGATACATATAAACAGGATATACATGATTTCATTAACGTTGAAAAAGATTTAGGTATATTAAACAATGACTTTACTGATGAACAGTTATTTTACATTAAATAAATAACTTTTTTTTTATTTTTTTTTAAATTTCAGTTATTATCCTCTCTAATTTTCATTAATTAAATTTGTTTTATATACTAATTTTAAAATTTTCTATAAAACATAATTATTATTTACTTTGTAATATAAATGTAATAAATAATTCAAATTGATAAGGGATGAACGAATGAATATGAATAATAAATTATCATCTAAACTGGACATGTTGATATTGCCTGTTATACTGGTGATTATCTGGTTTATAATATGTGATGTATTAGTTTTAATTCCATCATATATGTTTCCCGGACCTGTAGAAGTCTTACAGGCATTTATGAAACAACTGTTGTCTGGTAAATTATTTAAAGATATTATGGCAACATTATATAAGGTATTGGTAGGATTGATACTGGCTGGTGTTGTCGGAATATCTTGTGGTTTAATTTTAGGATGGTCTAAACGACTTGAACGATTGGCAACTTTAATTATAAGTATTTTAAGACCTATACCTCCAATTGCATGGATTCCATTTTCTATATTGTGGTTTGGAATAGGATCAAAGCCTGCAATATTCATAATATTTATTGGATGTGTATTTCCAATACTGGTTTCTACTATAGATGGTGTACATAGAACCAAGGGTGTTTTGATTGAAGCTGCCAAATCATTTGGTGCTTCAAATACTCAGATGTTAACGAAGGTAATATTGCCTGCAACTCTTCCATATATAGTTACAGGATTAAAAGTGGGTATGGGAATCGCATTAATGTGTACAATTGCAGGAGAAATGATTGGATCAAGTACAGGTATTGGTTATATGATACTTACATCAACTAACCTATTTGATACAGGTTCAACAGTAGTGGGAATGTTAGTAATAGGAGTTCTTGGTATTATCTTTGACTATATATTTACAAAGATACAGGAGAGAATCTTCTGGTAAGGAGTGATTAAATGGCATTTAAAATTGAAAATGTTAGTAAAACATTCACATCAAAGGATAATGTGGAAGTTTTAGCATTAGATAATATTAATCTGGAAATAGAATCTGGTAAATTTGTATGTTTTGTAGGACCATCAGGATGTGGAAAAACTACACTCCTTAGATTAATGGAAGGATTTGAAAATCCTACGCAAGGACAGATATATGATGATGATGAACTTGTACAGAATCCTTCAAGAGAAAGAGGATTTATATTTCAGGATTACTCCTTATTTCCATGGTTAAACGTCATTGATAATGTTGTATTTGGATTAAATATTGCAGGTAAAGATGAAGCAGAAAGTAAAGAACGTGCATTAACATACTTGGATGCAGTAGGTCTTAAAGAATTTGCAGATAAATATCCTCATGAATTATCTGGTGGTATGAAACAACGTGTAGCTATAATACGTTCAGTAATCAATGAATCAAAATCTTTGCTGATGGACGAGCCTTTCAGTGCTTTGGATGTTCAAACTAGACATCATCTACAGAAGCAATTCATATCTAATTGGGCTTCACGTCAAAGAACAACTATCTTTGTTACTCATGATGTGGATGAAGCAGTATTTCTTGCAGATGAAATTGTAATATTTACAAAAAGACCGGGAAGGATAAAAAAAGTGTTTACCAATACTCTTGAAAGACCAAGAGATAGGGATAGTGCTGAGTTTAGAAATTTTGTTGTTGAAATAACTAAACATATAGACCAAACAGATGAATAATCTATTTATCTATATGTATCTTTTTTTTTGATTGTTTAATTTTACATATCTACTGTGCTAATTAATTGCATAATCTGAGCTGCTTGCATTCCTGAAATTCCTATTGTTTTTAAAGCTTTTACAACTGATGTGCTGAGGTTAAGGTTGGATACAACAAGGTTTTCTGTTGTATATTTCCTGAATTCATCGTATTTTTTGTCGTCATTGAATATTGTTCTAAGATCATAGGCTATTGGACGTAATTTTTCATCAAGCACATTTGCAAGTTCATCTATTGCCTTGTCATTTTGTTTTACCATTTGACTTTGTAGAGTAAAACCAATATCATTTTGTGTAAAGCTTTTTTCTAATTCTTCAAGGATTAATTCATCGATTACTTCATTATCTTTAGGATTGCTTTTTAGTTGTTTATTGTTCTTATTGTTTTTTACAAAATCTTTGTAGAATTGATCTATTGCTATTTGGTCATTATTAAACAGTTCTTTAACTGTACTTACAAGTACACTGCTTGCATATTTTTTTATATTTTTTTCAGTAATCATAAAATTAACTCCAAAGTATTCTATCAATAGTATATTGTATTTAATTTGATTAATATTTTTTTGAGAATGAGTAGAAAATCTTATTTAAAGTTGATATGTAATAAATAATTTAAAAAAGTAGTGGACCCACCGGGATTTGAACCCGGGGCCTCTGCCTTGCAAGGGCAGCGCTCTCCCAGTCTGAGCTACGGGCCCATGTAGTACATATTATACTATGTTTTTATACTATTTAAACTTTTTGTAAAATTCGCTTTATTTTCTTTTATTATTCTTTAAAACATGACTGTATGTTGTTTTTGTTTGACGATAATTATATATAAATTATTATTTATTATTAATAATTTATTACTTATCTTCATAAAAAAAAGTTGTTTAGCCATACATTAACTGTATGAATAAACACTTTTCATTTATACTTATTCTTCAGCTGGGGTTAAGAAATCATATAGATATACAGCGAAGATTGCTCCTATGATAGGTGCAATTAAGTATACTGGGAATAATTCCCAAGGTGCTGCTGTACCAACTAATGTGTTAACGAGCATTGGTGCGAATACCCTTGAAGGGTTAATTCCACAACCACTGAAACCACCGATTGCTACGATGATACCAGCGAGTACTAAACCGATACTTAATCCAGCATCTTTAGCTTGTCCACCAACTACTGCTGCCATTATACAGTACATTAATAATGCGGTACCTAAGAATTCTACAATAAAGATTCCTACCATACCGATTCCAGCTACGTCACCAACTGATCCTAAAGCACCGGTTGTTGATGCAATTTTTACACCTGCGATTAATACTAATGCTGCGGATGCAATTATTGAACCAATAAATTGTGCTACTATGTAAGGAATTAAGTCAGAGGTTGGGAATTTTTTACCTGCCCAAAGACCTATAGTTACTGCTGGGTTGAAGTGTGCACCAGATACAGGACCTAATGCATAAATAGCTACTGTTAATGCTAAACCAAATGCTAGTCCAATAGCTACCCAATCAGCCATAGTGATTGCTGCTATATTTATACCACCATTTACTAGTAATACTAATACTACAGATGCAGTACCGAAGAATACTAGTATAAATGATCCAATTAATTCTGCTAAGAATTTTTGCATTGTACTTGCCATTTAATTAGCCTCCAAATTTTTAGTATTGCCGACGACATAAACTTCTGTAATGTTTTATAAATCATGTAAATTTCATGGTGTTTTCGTTTATGTACATTATCAAAAATAATTTATTTTTTACATAACTATTAATTTAGTTTTTACTTTCATAATCATTCAGATTATGTACATAAATATACATTTCAATATATTCACGTCCTCTACTTAAGAGGTCTATACGATTTAATATTTAAACTTGTTTTTTGAGTATTAATTTTACTTGAAAAAATTTTCTTAGTTTTTATAAAATATCTTTTTTTTTAAGTTTAATTGATTTATTTTTCATAAAATTAAAATTTTTTTATCAAATTATCCTTCACTTTAGGTCTTCCTAAAATTAAGGTTAGAAAAGTATAAATACTGTCTTTCATATATAATCTTATATTCTTAACTTTTTTTTCAAAATTAATCTCTAATTACAACATTATATTAAATACTATTAATTAATCATTAATAATCTTTTAATATCTCTTGAACTTCACTAATATAAAATGTATAAATAAGCAATGATATAAATAATAACCATATTTAACTAAATAAACAAAATAATTTTATGGTTGTAATTATATGGATTTTAGAAATGTGCAATTACCAAGAGAAATACATACAGGACCGGGAATACTTGATGAAATAGGTGATGTATGTAACAATTTACTTTCAAAAAAGGAAGTAACTATTATTACAGGTCCAACAACTAAAAAAATTGCCGGAAATTATGTGATGGAAATATTAGAAGAAAATGATTATGAAATACATGAAAAAATTATTACAAATGCAACAAAAGAAATAGTTGATGAAATTGCGGAAGCGTCTAAAAAATCAGCAGCAATACTTGGAGTTGGTGGTGGAAAAGTTATAGATGCAGCAAAAATGTCCTCAACGATAAATAATATTCCATTTATAAGTATTCCAACAACTGCAGCACATGATGGTATGGCATCACCGCGTGCTGCTATTAAAAGTAATCATGGTAGTTTGTCTCTTGAAGCAAATGCTCCTTTTGCACTGGTGGCTGATACACAGATAATTTCCCAATCACCTTACAGATTTACTGCTTCAGGTTTTAGTGACATTGTGTCAAATCTAACTGCAGTGGAAGATTGGAAATTAGCATATAAATTAATAAATGAAGAATTCAGTGATTCGGCCGCAGCATTATCCTTAATGACTGCAAACTTATTGATAGAACAGTCTGATAATATACAACCAGGACATGTGGAAAGTACTGGAATTGTTGTAAAAGGTTTAATAAGTAGTGGAATGGCTATGAGTATTGCTGGAAACAGTCGTCCTGCAAGTGGATCTGAGCATATGTTTTGTCATGCATTGGATGTCATAGCACCTAAACCTGCATTACATGGGGAACAATGTGGGGTTGGTACTATAATGATGATGTATCTTCAAGGTGGAAACTGGCAGCAGATACAGGATGTACTAAGAAAAGTCAATGCTCCGACTACAGCCAAAGAATTAGGAATCAAAGAAGAGTATATTATTGAAGCATTGACTAAGGCTCATACTATTCGTAAGGGTAGATATACTATTTTAGGTGATCGTGGTTTAACTAAAGAAGCTGCAGAAAATATAGCTATTAAGACTAATGTAATTGAATAATTTGTAGGAGGCTTAAGTAATATGATTACATTGATTGGAGAAAGTTTAGCAAAAAAAGGATTGGTATTTACATTTTATGGTGGTTCAAATAAATGTGAATCATGTAGATTTAAAAGGACGTGTTTAAACTTAGAAAAAGGTCGTAAATATACGATTACTAATGTGAAAAAGGTTACTCATAAATGTCCATTACATAAGGATGGGAAGGTTAAAACTGTCGAGGTAGAACCTGCAACAATTAGGACGGTTATAGAATCTAAAAAAGCATATAAGGGTTCAACAATTATTTTCCGTAATCAAGATTGTGGTGATGATTGTGAAAATTGGGATATCTGTCATCCTGAAGGATTATATAATGATGATAAATGTAAAATTGAGGAAATTGGTCCAGAACTTGTATGTAAAGATGGTAAAAATCTAATTGAAGTAATTTTGAGTCATTAAATAACAAAATCATAAAAGAGGGATATACTATGAATATGGATTTATTAAAAGAGAATGTTGGAAAAGAAGCTGTAAAATTAATAGATGATGGTCAGGTTGTAGGTTTGGGCACTGGTTCTACCACTCATTTTTTTATTAAGCATTTAGGAATGCGCATACAAGAAGAAGAACTAGAAATACTTGGTATTCCAACCAGTTTTCAATCATTAATATTAGCAAGAGAATTTGGAATAAAAGTCACATCATTGGATGAACATGATGTGGATATAGCAGTTGATGGAGCGGATGAAGTTAGTTCACAACTGGATTTAATCAAAGGTGGAGGAGCAGCACATACTATTGAAAAATTAGTGGATAGCAATGCTAAGAAATTTGTAGTAATAGTGGATGAAAGTAAACTTGTTGATAATTTAGGTGAGTTTCCAGTCCCTGTTGAAGTAATACCTGATTCTCTTCGTCCAGTTACAAATGCACTTATTCAAATGGGTGGAAAACCTGAAATTCGTATGGGTATTCGAAAAGATGGTCCTGTGATAACAGATAATGGTAACTTTGTTTTAGATACTAAGTTTGATATTGAAGATCCTGCAAAATTAGAGGTTGAGTTAAATAGTATTCCTGGTGTTTTGGAAAATGGTATTTTTGCAGGTATCACTGACAAGGTTATTGTTGGTAAAATGTCCGGTATTGAAGTAATTAATAAAGAAGAATTATAATGTTTGATGGTGAAACTTGTGAAGCAATGTATGGATTCTGATAATTTACACAGACGTTTAAGAAAAGTTGAAGGTCAAATAAGGGCAATCGATAGGATGATTGACGAGGATATTCCCTGTGAAGATATTTTAATGCAGGTTAATGCAGCTAAATCTGCACTTAATAAAGTGGGAAGCATTATTTTAGAAGGTCATATGAATCACTGTGTTAAGGATGCTATAGAATCTGGAGATAGCACTGAAGCAATTAAAGATTTATCCAGGATTATTGATTATTACTCCAGAATATGATTTTCATTTTTTATCTATTTTTTCTTTTTCAAAGTAGTTGATGTAGATTTCATCAATATTTTTATCTTAATTAATCAATGTTAATAATTTAAACAATTCTATGATTTATATAAGCATATGTTAATTAACTAACTTGTAATATAATTTTGTATAAAATTAATTATTAGGGGGGCATATGTTAAATTGATTTCCAAAAGTCACTGATTTTTTATGAAAAAAAGGTGAATGTTGAAAATTTAATATTCATAGTAATTTCTAAGTATTGCAATTTCCTTCTTATATCCTTCAACATCATTAGGAGTCTCTAAGAAAAATGGCAAATCCTTTAAGTCTGGATGATTTATGATATCAACAATAGCATCTAATCCAAGTTCTCCTTCTCCAATACATTCATGTCTATCCTTATGACTATTCAATCCATTTTTACTATCGTTTAAATGAATAGCTTTTAATCTATTCAATCCAATAACATCATCAAATTCATCAATAACTTCATATAAATTATTTTTAATATCATAACCTGCATCATACACATGACATGTATCAAGACATACACCTAACTTGTCATTATCTTCTACCTTATCAATAATGCTACGCAATTCTTCAAAAGTCCTACCAATCTCTGTTCCTTTTCCTGCCATAGTCTCTAGCAATATGGTTGTTTTCATATCACTACGTATAAGGCTATTTAAACTATCTGCAATTAATTCAATACCTTTTTCTACTCCTTGACCAACATGGCTTCCCGGATGAAAATTATACATGTTATTTGGAAGAACATCTAATCTTCTAAGGTCATCTTCAAATATTTCATAAGCATTTGCCCTGGTTTTTTCACTTTTGCTGGCAAGATTAATGATATAAGGTGCATGTGCAAGAATAATATTCATTGAATTATTATTCATCAGCTCTTTTAATGCATTAATATCATCCATGTCCAATTCTTTAGCCTTTCCTCCACGGGGGCTGCGTGGAAAAAACTGAAATGTATTAGCATCAATACTTATAGCTTCCATTCCTATATGTTCAAATCCCTTATTAATTGATAAATGTGATCCAATAGTTAACATAATTATTCCTCTCTAAAAATATTTATTCATTATTAAAATATTAATATTATCAATTATATATTTCTTATATATTGATATGTTTATAGATGAGTGAGTTTATGGAAACGAATAGAATTTTAGTTACGGGAGGTTCTGGTTTTATAGGAACCAATTTAGTAAATGAATTAAAAAGTAGGGGTCATGAAGTAATAGCGGCAGATTTACTTAACAATGACAGAGAAGATTATGTACGTACAGATGTTAGAAATTATAGGCAAATAGAACGTACATTAGAGGAGTATGGTAAGTTTGACTATGTATATCACCTTGCTGCAGAATATGGAAGATGGAACGGAGAAGCATATTATGAAAACTTATGGCAAACAAATGTTATAGGAACAAAAAACATGATAAGACTTCAGGAAAAAAATAAATTCCGTATGATTTTCTTCTCATCAGCAGAAGTATATGGTGATTATGAGGGAATAATGAGTGAGGATGTCATGGAAAACAATCCAATCAAGGACACTTATCAAATGAATGACTATGCTATAAGTAAATGGGCTGGTGAATTGATGTGTATGAATTCTGCAAAAATGTTTGATACAGAAACCGTTCGTGTCAGACCGGTCAATTGTTATGGGCCAGGAGAAAAATATACGCCATACAGAGGATTCATACCAAAATTTTCATATTTAGCATTACATAATAAACCATACACAGTTTATAAAGGACATAAAAGAATTATAGACTTTGTAGGTGATACTGCAAGAACATTTGCAAATATAGTTGATAACTTCAAAGCAGGAGAAGCATATAATATTGGTGGAAATCAAGAATGGGAAATGGATATTAAGGATTATTCTGATTTGGTGTTAAAAGCAGCTGGTTGTGATGATAGTCTTGTCACTTATGAAGAAGCAGAACCATTCACAACAAAAGTAAAAACTATAGATTTCTCAAAATCTATCAAAGACCTTAAACATGATCCAAAAGTAAAACCGGAAGAAGGAATTAAAAAAACAGTAGAATGGATGAAATGGTATTATCGTCTTGAATAATCCATCATCCAATTTTTTTATAATTTTATTAATAATTATTAATTTACCCTTTTGCTATTTTTTGATTATTTTCTTGCATTTTAAAGTATTCCAATTGATCTTTTATAATGTCTGTTATGCTATGTTCGGTCTTTGCTCCAATTTGCTTAATTTTGGATGTGTCTGATAGTAATATTGGTACTTCTGATGGTCTGAATCGTTCTGGATTAAATACTATCTTCACATCATCACTATCTGTTTTGACAATAATTCCTTTGTCCTTTATTGTATATTCCACTTCATTATTCAGCATCATGGAATCAATTTTTGTCTTTGGAAATGCAATATCAAAGAATTTGTCTTTATTGATGACTGTAGGTTCTGTGATTTTCTTATCTCCATTAAATGTTTCAATTGATTTAACTGTATATCCTGCCTCTTCTAAACTAACTAAAATATATGAAAGTATTGAATTTGTCCTCATGGAACCCTGATTATAAACTTCACCTGATTTGGCTTTGGATGCTAATAATAGATATCCATTTATTATATCGTTTATATGTGTCCAATCACGGAATGCGTTTACATTTCCAATATTGATAGAATCAATAAGGCCCATTTTAAGTTGTATCGCCTGACTGGTTACAACACTTGTTACAAACATTGTTCCACGTCCTGCCCCTTCATGATTAAATGAACGTGAAACTACAGTATCAAGATTAAATGAATAATAATAATTCTGTGTAAGATAATCAGCACAGACTTTAGATGCGGCATAAGGATTCATAGGTCTAAGTGGATTATTCTCTGATACAGGCAGTTCTGTCTTGAAATCTTTGGGAATATCAGGATGTAATGTTTTGTAACGTTTTAATGCTCGTTTATACTGACTTTTTGATGAGATTACCAGTCCGTATTCTTCTCCTGAACCTGCAAAAATCATTCTTGCATTTGAATCTTTTATTCTCATAGATTCAAGTAAATTATTTGTACCCATCGTATTTAATTGAATAGTATTTGTAGGATTTTTAAATGATGGTGGAACAAACGATTGTGCAGCCATATGAAAAATATAATCCGGTTCTGACTTGGTAATAGCATTTGCAAGAGAAGTTATGTCTTTTAAGTTACCATTAAGTAATGTTATGTCATCAAATTCAATATTCTTCTTTGTTAAATTAGAGGGTAGTTTCTTGTTAAGGTTATCTCTTGTTAATCCATATACATTAGCACCTTCGCCGACTAATTTTTCGACTAGGTATGAACCAACAAAACCACTAACTCCAGTAATTAAAACATTTTTATCTTTCCATTTCATATTTACATTCCTACAAATTATTACTATAACTACTTATGTACTTCTTATATCTTAATAGTTAACTATAAAAATTAAAATAACTATAATAGTTTAGAATACAAATATAATAATATAATAAATAAATTATTTCTATATTGTTCTTTTATTTGGAGTGTCTTTAATGAGTACTATTGCCGTGTTATTACCAGCATATAATGAGGAAATTGCTATAGCAAGTATGATAATATTATCATCTAAATATGCGGATGAAGTAATTGTAATTGATGATGGTAGTACTGATAAAACACAAGAAGTAGCTAAATTAGCAGGTGCAACAGTATTGCATCATAATACAAATAAAGGTAAAGGTGTTGCCCTCAAGACTGGTTTTGAATATGCAAAAAATCATGATATAATAGTAACAATTGATGCAGATGGACAACACAATCCTGATCAAATCCCAAGTTTAATAAAACCTATCCTGGATGATGATGCTGACATAGTAAATGGAAGTCGTTATTTGAATGGTGATGAAACAAACACACCTACTTATAGGCGTGTAGGACAAACGGTACTTGACACTGCAACCAATATTGCTTCTGGTGTTAAATTAACAGATACTCAAAGTGGATTTAGAGCTTTTTCATCTAAATCAATTGATTTCTTTGAATTTAATCCTGATGGGTTTGGAATAGAAAGTGATATGCTCATTGAAGCATCAAATCATAATCTAAGAATAATGGAAATAGAGATAACTGTTCGATATGATGTACAAACTACAACTGAAAATCCAATCATACAGGGATTAAGTGTTCTTATGAGAATATTGGAGATAATGAGATTTAATAGGCCATTATATTTTTATGGGATTGGTGGATCAATTATATTGTTCTTTGGAATACTGATAGTATTGGCTTTAAACATAACTGTATATGGAAATAATATGTATTATATGGCTGTAGGCTTTACTATTATTGCTATAGGGGTAATCTTAATATTGTCTGGAATCTTGACAGATACATTGAATCGAGTAAGAAAATAACACATAGTTAATTGTTTTCCCTGTTTTTTAATTTAAAAAAATATTAAGTTAATATCAATTACTATTAAAACAAAGTATATACTTAATAAAAATAAAATTAATAGTAAACAAAAAAATTTTGGCGATAAAATGAATTTTGAAGATTATAAAGGAAAAGTAATATTTGTAGGTGCAGGACCTGGTGATCCTGAACTTATCACAGTAAAAGGTGCAGAAGCAATAAAAAATTCTGATGTAATAATATATGCAGGATCTCTTGTTAATCCGGCAGTACTAGACATAGCAAAAGATGATGCAAAAATTTATGATAGTGCTGAAATGGACTTGGATGAAATAATTGATGTTATTAAAACAGCACATGAAGAAAATAAAATTATAGCAAGAGTACATACTGGTGATCCAGCAATATATGGTGCTATTGCAGAACAAATAAATCAACTTAGACCATTAGGCATTGAATTTACTATAATTCCAGGAGTAAGTAGTTTATTTGGAACAGCTGCTGCATTAGAATCACAATTAACACTACCTGAAGTTTCACAAACAATTATTATAACAAGACCTGAAGGAAGAACACCAAAACCATCTAAAGAATCATTAGCTAGTTTAGCACAACATAATGCAACAATGTGTGTCTTTTTAGGAATACATATGATTGATGATGTAGTTAATGAACTACTTAAGGAATATGATGAAAAAACACCAGTTGCTGTTGTTAAAAAGGCAACATGGCCTGATCAGGAAATTGTAAGAGGAGATTTAACTAATATTGCTCAAAAAGTCCATGATGCCGGATTTACAAAAACAGCTATGATTGTTGTTGGAGATGTATTAGATCAACAAAGTGGAGAGCAATCCAAATTATACGACCCTAAATTTGCACATATGTATAGGGATGCAAAATAAATTCTTTAATGGAGTTTATTTCCAAACAATTCTTTTTTTTATTTAATTATTTTAACATTTACTTTTTATGATTTTTAATTTTATGTTTTCTAAAACTAGTTTTTTTTAATGGAGTTTAATTGTTCTTTATTTAAAAAAAGATTGGATTAATTTGTAAAATACTTTTTTTTTAAAAAAATATTATAAAGGAGATTAATTTAATTTTTCATCTCTTAAATCTATTGTATCAGCTAAATCAGGACCTGTTGATATGATGGTTATAGGTACTCCTATGCTTTCTTCAATATCCTCAATGTATTCTCTTGCTTCTTGGGATAAATCTTCATATTTATTTGCTTGGTAACATTCTGGATATAATCTGTCAATACATGTTAATGCTACTTGTGTTGCTCCATTTATCATACATGAACGTTTTGCAAATTCTTTGTCGAATAATCCAACTCTTCTTTTACGTCCTGTGACAACACCGTATTCTTCTATTCCCATTTTTTCTGCTTCTTCTGGAGTAATTTCTGTTGGGAATGGTCCTTCTCCTACACGTGTGGTATACGCTTTGAATATTACTACTACTTCATCGATTCTTGTTGGTCCAACTCCTACATCAGCTGCTGCTGTACTTGCACAAGTATCTTTACTTGTTACAAATGGGTATGTTCCATAGTATAATGATAATCCAAATCCTTGTGAACCTTCTATGAATACATCTTTACCTTCATCTAATGCTTTGTTGACTTCTGATGGTACATCTGTTATGTATTCTTCTAAGCCTTCAATGTCTTTTGCATAGTCTATTGTACGGTTTATACGATCTGCATTTGCAGGTCCACATCCGCTACCTGTTGTTCCAATTTTTTCGGATAGGTATGATGATGCTTTATCTGCTTGTGTATGTTTTTCTGTGATTATTGCACAATTAGCATCTATAAATGTTCTTCCATCAACATTGTATTTGTTTAAGTATTCAAGTTCATGTTTGAATACATCTGGGTTAACAAGTACTCCTGCACCGATTAATAATCTTGAGTCAGTATTGAAGAAACCAGATGGTGTTAATCTTAAACCATATTTTTCACCATTACATTCCACTGAGTGGCCCGCATTTGGTCCTACTCCTGCTCTTGCAATTATTTCCGGTTTGTCTTTGGTACAGAAATAGGTAATACATTTTCCTTTACCTTCATCTCCCCATTGTCCACCTACTAAAATGGTACATGTCATATAAAATCATATCTCCTTTTAAAAAATTAATTAATCGTAAACTCATTTAATGAGTATTCGGGTTTTTTTATTAAACCTTATACTTTAATATTTATTTAATGTATTTAATAAAAACTTTTCTATTATTATATTTTTAGATAAAATACTAAAATATTAATAATATTTCATCATATAGTTAATTATATAATAATATATTTATACATTGTTTAATATAATATTATTATTGTTATATAAAATATAGGAGGATAATTAAAAAATAATTATCATAGACAAAAAAATGTCGGAAAAAATCATCACTTACAGAAAAATCAGACTAAAAAATTACAGACAATATCAACAGTATAACAAAGATGAAAATATACTATCAGAAGAAGAATTCAATAATATAAATGTTGATAATGCTATTTTTCTCATAGCAAACAAAGAAAGATTATATGGATTGTTCACATTAAAAGAAGACTCTTTCAGATTAAATGCAAAAGAAAATGAATGTATAAAAGTTAATTATCTTTATATATTTAAGAAGTATCGATTACATAATTTAGCAACAAATATCTTAAATGATGTGGAAGAATTTGTAAAAATGTTTAGATACAATACTAATTATATTCTAATAGATACTCCAATAGTATATTCAATGTTCTATTTAAATAGGGGCTATAATTTTTACAGGGCAAAAAAGTCAGTTAAGCATAACCAGGTAACTTTATTTAAAAAAGTGGAAAAAGAAGTTAAGAAGTGACTACTGTCTTTTCTTTTTTCTTTTTCTTTGACTTTTCAAATCTTCCAATACTCTTTTATTAATATAATTACCCTTATTCATCTTGGAATATGAAATTTCCTTAATGCTATCTGAATATGTTCGTTCCGGATTTTCATCTCTAAGACGTTGAACATATAATGATATTATTTTACTTGTATATTTAGGAGTTGTAAATCTACAATCTAATGTGATATTTTCTATACCCATATTGCGAATTTCATCAATTTCATCAATTAAACACAACATATCATTATTGAAGAAATGGCTTTGTTTGTTGTAATCAAAGTGTATCTTGTACTTTTTATTATTATCCTTATCTTCAAGAACCACATATTCATTAGTATCAATATCAAGATCAAATCCTCCATTGAGGTTTGAAAAGTCATCTTTAGATACCATTATCTCCTGATTTCCTTGAACAATTAATTCAAGTTTTGTATTATATTGTTTGGATTTTCTAACCAATTCTTTTATTTCTTCATTAGATAATTCACTTGATATGGTGCATGCCTTAAAATTGTTCTTGCTAAGCATTGCAACACTATAGTTATTCCAGATATTCATATTGTGTGATGCATACACATTATTTTCTGGGAAAATTCTTGTAAGGGATGGTGAATCGCCCATTATGGATAAGTTAATGCCCTTGCTTTTAAGATTATCATTTATTTCCACAATTTTTTCAATGTCTTCATCTGAAGTAAATGTACTTATAACCCATACTAACTCTTTGTCAATAGCAATGTTATATGCTTCTATTAGTATATCCTCTATATTTTCAAAGTAATCCTTAGTATTGTCATAGATAAATGACGCATCAAAGTATATTCTATTTAAGGGATTACGATTTGCAACGGTTAATAATTCAAGGTTATCTACATAAACATTTAATCCTACATAGCTTGCCTTTCTGGCTTTATGAGTATCGTTTTTATCCTCTTTTACAAGGTTTTTGATGGTTTTTCTAATCTTATTTGCATCTGTCTGGTCAGGTATATAATATTCTAATAATTTTTCTGAAGCAATATCTGTTACTGCACGTCTAATATTATTTATCTTGGCTATAGGCATGAATAGATTATCTGGAAAATCGGTTACCTTTATACTTTGTTTGGTAAATGGTGTGTCACCTAATTTGGACATTTGTGTAATAATCATTTCTTCAGTTACAGGTTTGTTTATCGCTTCTTCAAACTTCCTGTTGGATTTGTAGCCAAAGCTTATAACTTTATTTTCTACTCTGAAGCTGACATTAACAGTCATCTGTAATTTCTTGTTACATGAGATATCCAATGATAATGGTATGTGTTGTTTGATCTTCTCTGCCAAATACTGTTTTTGTTTATCATGTAATGTTTTGGAATAACTGATATATACCTGTGAACCTACACGAATATCACGTGTTGTTTCAATTAAGATATGATTGGCATCTTGCTCTATAATCTTATCTAGATAAATTCCTCTAATATGATTATTATGCTTAAAGCCGATTCCATCGCCAGTGACTAATGTTGGGTGTTTAGGATTTTCAAAGGTAATATCTACAAGATCTCCTTCTATTGACTTGATTTTACCTAGGTATAATCCTTGATGAAATGAGCTTTCCCTACCCATAACTTCTCCGGGTGTATCCTCCAAGATATAACCATTTGTATAATATCTGTTAAATGTCAAATCTAATTGACTTTCAACTTCGTCAATTAGTTCTTCCTGATTAGGACTGTCCATGTTATCAATCATCTTACGATATGATGATACAACTGTAGTAACATAATCCTCTGATTTAAGCCGCCCTTCAATTTTAAGAGAACATATGCCTGCATCGGATATTGCCTTTATGTTCTTATATGTTGCAAGATCATGTGTGGATATTAAACATCCATTGCTTATGCTATGATTATTATACTTTAATTTATAATTGGATCTGCATGGTTGTGCACATGCTCCACGATTTGCGCTACGTCCTGATATAAATGATGACATATAGCAGTCACCGGATATGCAGTAACAAAGGGAGCCATGACCAAATGCTTCCAAGTCCATATCTATATTTTCATCATCTAATCTTTGGGTAATCTTTCTAATTTCATTTATTTCCATTTCACGAGGTAAAATTACTCTTGTTATCCCTTCATCTTTAGCCCATAATATGCTATTATAATCTCTCAAGGTCATCTGTGTGGATGAATGAATTTCCATTTCTGGAATATATTTATTTATTAGATATATTAATCCTATATCCTGTACAATTACGGCATCAACACCTGTACGGTAAAGAAATTGCACATATTTAAGTACTTCTAATATTTCATCACAGTTAAATAATGTATTTACAGTTACATGTATTGTTGAACCATTTAAATGAGCATATCTTACAGCCTTTTCAATCTCTTCTGATGTAAAGTTATGAGCAAATGCTCTTGCACCATATCTCTGTCCGCCGATATACACTGCATCTGCTCCCGCATTTATTGCAGCAACTAGTATTTCATATGAACCAGCAGGTGCTAATAATTCTCTTAAAACCATTTTATTATTACCTCATATTAATTAGATTAGAATTAATTATGTTTAAATATATGTAATTTGTTATACAAATCTTTATTTAATTTTCGATTATCAATATTCTTCAACAATTAATAGGTGAATACTATATGGAATTCTTTAATTTATTTGGACAATTAAATGTTATAATGCCCTATTTATCTAAAATAATTTATTTAATAATCTTTTCAGCTGTATTATTGATTATTATGCATTATTTAATAGGATATCTTGAGAAGTTTGATGATGGGACTGCTATGGATAGAAAACCATTGAAAAGATTGTCTTCAATTATACATACGGTAACATACTTTCTTATTTTTTTAGCAGTTCTTGATGCTTTTGGAATGAATTTGCAATCATTAATAGTTAGTTTTGGATTGGTGGGTGTTGCTGTAAGTCTTGCAGCTAAGGATACATTATCAAATTTTATATCTGGTTTGATGATTCTCATTGATAAAAAATTTAGTGTTGGTGATTTAATAGAGATTGATGGACGATTGGGAACGGTTGTTCATATAAATTTTAAATATGTGGAATTATATTATAAGAAAGAAAGTATATTTATTCCTAACACATTATTTTCCACTAAATCTTATATTAATCATACACGTTATGATTGTTATCCACAGACTTTCCATATAAATATTAGTAATAAATATAATCTTGAAGAGAAAATTGCTGAGATTGAAGAGGTTTTGGATGACAATCCATTAATATTAAAAGAACCATCCTATCTCATACTTCCACGGGATGTAACTCCATATGGTGTGGATGTGATGATTAAGATTTTCATTGAGGATCCTCAGCAAAACAGTAAAATTAGGGGAAAACTGGTTCGTCAAATTAAGCAGGATATCCTTTTAGAGGATACTGCATAATTAATCTTTTTTTATATATTTTTTTTAAAAGAGTTTTATTAAATTTAATCTAATTAAATAAAAAAATGGGGGTTAAGAATTTATTTTTTTTTTAAAATTGTATCTTTTTAGTTTCCAGATACTGCTTCAGCAACATATACAGTTATGGATAACTCATCAGTTAAATCATCTTTTATTGCTTCACCAAAAGCTATGAATTCTTCTGTTTTCATATGGGCTTCTAATGCTTCTTTTGATTCCCATTTTTCTATAAATGTTAAAGAATTATCAAGTACATCTTCTACTAAATTATAGCTGATGTTTCCATCATGTGTACGTGATGCAGTGATTAGGTCTTTAGCTTTTGTAATTATTTCGTCTTTTTTTTCTTCTTTTGCAGGAAGTATTGCATTTACTATTATCATATAATTCCATCCTTATTGATTTTATATAATGATAACTTTACAAAAGATTGTATTTAAATTTAACTCAATTATTTTGAGACAATAATCGAAATAATTTTTAAGATGCCCCTGAAAATTAGTTTTTCTCTAAAAAAAGTATATGTAAGGGGAAAACACATACTTTTTTTCTCTCTTTTTTTAATTTGTAATATGATTAGTATATTTCTTTATTAAATACTAACAAACTGTCCTCCTTAACTTGTTAATTAAATATTCATTCCTTTTTCGTTTGTATTTAAATTATTTGATGTATCATTTATGAAAGTGATTGTTTTTCTTGTACCCTGCAATACATTGTTACCAGAATAACATATAGTGATGTTGCATATATTATTAATATTAGGTTTGTTTATTTTCCAATCAATAAAACCATCCATGACATAGATGATATTTGTAAATGTCACATCATTTAATTTGAATACTACTTTACCGCTATATGCTTTCAATCCATTCTTTTTACCATAGATTGTAGCATTGATATAATAGTCATTACCTTTAGCATATGTTGAATTAGTAATGTTAATTTCACATTCCTGAGATTCTAACTCTAAAGTGCTAGAATTTCTATTTGAATAGTATCTCTTGTTTTCACCATAAACTAATGATATTGTATACTTGCTGCTATGAAATGTATCTGGAATCTGATATGTTAGGCATGCAATGCCATCTTTTACTAAAACTATTTGGTTAATTGTTTTGCCATTAATTTTAAACTTGACATATCCATAATCTACCATTTTTTCATCTTCGCTACATATTTTTGCAGTAATATTTACAATATCACCAGGTAATGATTTTATATCATTTACTTTGGAGATTATTTTCTTTTTGACCATATGGATCATAGCACTATCGTGTATGATCTTATTAAATCCTGTATCTTGAACTTTTACTTCCAGTCTATAATTCATTTGACTCCATGAAAGTGGTATTATGTAATTTTCTAATGTAATCCTATTGTCCTTAACTGTAATGTTATGTTCCTTGATTGTAAGTCCATTAATCTTAAAGACACCTATGGCTTTATTGGATAATCGTGTTATATTTTCTACTGTTGCTGTGATGTTAATTGTATCTCCATGGAATACTGTCAAATTTTCAATTTTTACACTAACATCTTGAACGTTAAATGTTATACTATAGTTATTTGTTTGATTAGTTAGTGTTTCTAGAAAGCTAATATATAATTTATTTGATCCTATGTGTTTGGCTATTTTTTTAATTTCGTAGGTATTGGATGATTTTGCTTCAAGTATGCCACTTTCTAAAACTTCAACATTGTCATCATCCCTGATATAAATAATAACATTTGGAGATATGCCTTGACCATTGTTGGTTATGTTCAATGTAAACGTGTAGTTGTCGTTGAGTATATAATACTTTTTCATATAATCAAAGTCTAAGTGAATATCAGGTTTTAAGATATGTATATCTTGATTGTATATTAAATCTTCTGTGGGTGTTGGTATTTCTATACTAATATTGAAGTCGTTTAATGTTTTAATAGCTGTAGTTACATTTAACATGACTTCAGACATTGAATCTAATCGTTGAATAAACCATTTGTTACTATTTTTATCATAACTTTCATTATTAATATCTATAATTTCCACATCATTAGGGAGAATGTTTTCGATATATAAATTGCTGCCATTTCCTTCTCCAACATTTTTAACGTATATTGTATAGTTAAGATTATCATTGTATGATACTTGGCTGTCTGAAACTATTATTTGAATTTCATATTCGGGGTGTGCAGTTTGGACATGAACTTTTGTTGTGTTGTTTCTATAATTAGGGTTATCTGTATAGGTTAATGAATATATTTTTTCATCAAATATATTATTTGCTACTGTTATATTGCTTGTTCCATTGTTTACACTGAATTTTCCTATTTCCTCATCTTCATCATAGATAGTGACAAAACCTGATTCTATTGTAGTGTTGTATATTGGTAATGCTTTAACATATGCTTGAATTGTGATATTTTCATCATAATTAAATATTACATCATTTTCCGATTCTATTTTGGATGATAAATTATTTCCGAGGTAAGTATTATTTGATACTATTTTAAATGTATCAAGTGTTCCATTGAAAAGTTCTTCTGATGTATTATTTATAAATGTTGAATCATATACTATTGTCGTAGAATTGATATCGAATAATATGGATTTAGCATTGTTGTTGTTGAATTTCGTGAAATTTATTGAACATGTGCTGTCTTCATATTCAAAGATATTTCTTATTATATATTCACTAGCATTATTTTCTAATATACTGTTTTGTTCTAGTGTGAGATATGCCTTGTTTTCAATCAAATTGGATGCATTGTTATAGGATATTGTGCTATTTGTGACATTGATGTTTTGTCTGTTTTCAATTATATTTGAAATTATGGAATTGTTGGAGATATTGCATTGGTAAATGCTTGTATTTGCTTGGTTGTTGATAATGTTTTTTGAGTTTTGATGATTGGTTATTGTTGAATTTTCTAGATGGGTATATGCATTATCCATTGTTTCTAGTATGCTGGCATATGTTGCCGTGTTGTTATTGAAGTTGGAATCTTTTATTTTGACTGTTGATTTGAAGTTATACACTGTTGCAGTAATGTTTGCATGGTTGCTTGTAAAGTTGGAATCACTTATGTTTGTCTGAGCGTTTAATGAAAAAATTGCTGAACCGTTTAGTGCATTGTTTTCTTGGAAGAGACATTTTTCAATATTTAATTTTCCATTATTGAATATTGCTCCGCCTCCGAATGTATCTGTGACTATTGTATTGTTAATGAATGTTGAATTTTCTATGTTCATTGTTCCTGAGTTATAAATTGCTCCACCACAATTACTTATCCAACTTTCTGAGAAACAGTTTTTGAATTGTATGTTGCTGATGTTAACTGATCCTCTGGAGAATATTGCACTACCTGCAGTTGAATTTGTATATTCTATTGTTAGATTGCTTATGATTAGGTTGTTTGATTTTGGTACTGTGATGAAGTTTGTCACTGAATTGCCGTTGATGATGTTATTTTGTCCATTGATTGTTATGGTCAGTGGCCCGTTTTTTCCTTTGATTTCTATGGGTGTGGTTATGTTATAGTTTCCTTCTTCTAGGTTGATTATTTTAGCACTGCTTGTTTTTTTAGCTTCTTCGATTGTTTCGTATAGTTCTTGATAGGATGTTACACTTATTGTCGTATCTGTTTTAATGTTTTTAGTTGTTTGATTTGCTGTTGTGTCTATATTCTTTGTTGTTTGTGTGGTTGTTGTGCCTGTGTTTTTTGTAAGTGTGTCTATCTGTTGATTTGTTGTTGTGTTTTCATTTGCTGTTAGTGTTGTTATATTAACGAACAGTATTGTTAATATAATTATCATGATCCATATTCTACTTTTATTTTTCATTAATTTATATTAATCTCTCCTAAATTTTTTATAAATATGTAGACAATGTTAAACATTGTCTAATTATTCTTATAATTATTATACTATTTAAAGTTTTCTATCTTTATGTTGATTTATTTATAAAATATTATATTATTTCATATAAAATATAAACATTTTTTAAATATATTTCATTTTTATATATTTATTTTATATTGGTTCTTTAAGACCAATATTTATTATTAAAAAATTATATATATAATACATAGTTTTTAGTTTCATATACATAAAATATAAAAATGTTTTGGGGGCTATATATGTCTCAATACAATAAATGTACATGTGTAAAAGTAAATAAAGAAAAAATGGCCTTGATTAAAGCTAAAGGATTAAATTTACAAGATTTACTGGATAATGCAATGGATAATGAGTTACGATTAAATGATGATCCGACGAACTATTGGGAAATAGAACAAATAAATGAAAAAATAATGAAACTAGAAGAAGAAAAACTTCAAACAATAACTGATTATCAAAAAAAGATAGACACATTATTAAAAAATTTAAATGAACTAAAAAAACAAGAAGAAGAATTCTATGATAAACAAATAAGAATATTTCAACTACAAAAGGAATATCTTGAAAATAATATCTGAGTTGATAAAAATGACTGAAAGTAACTGGCCAGTAAAAGGACCATTGGAATTAGATGATGAAAAATGGGCTAAAAAATTTGAAAGAGCCGCAAATATAACATATAAACTTAATCATCTACATCCATCAGAATATAAAGAAAAAGAAAAACTATTAAAAGAACTATTTGGGGAAATCGGAGAAAAAACAGAAATATTACTACCTTTTTACTGTAACATTGGTACTAACATTAAAATAGGTAAAGGATCATTCATCAATGTAAATAATAACTATTTGGATACAGAATCCATAGAAATAGGTGATTATACCCTTCTTGCTCCAGGAGTAAACATAATCTGTGCAAATCATCCTGTAGGTACTAAAGAAAGGATAGTTCCAGTAGATGATAAATTGGATGATGGAAATTATTCTTACATTGATGAAGAAGGAAATTATGATGATTCAATAGAATATACATTTGTAAACATGGCAAGTCCTGTAAAAATAGGTGATAGATGTTGGATTGGATCAAATACTATAATACTTCCAGGTGTTACAATAGGTGATAATGTAGTGGTAGGTGCTGGAAGTGTGGTTACAAAAGATATTCCCTCTGATGTTATAGTAGCAGGAAGTCCTGCAAAGATAATACGTGAAAATAAATAAGCATATGTTTAATAAGGTGATTAATATGAAAAATTTTGGCTTTGGAATGATGAGATTGCCTCTTCTGGATGAAAATGATTTTGAAAGTATAGATTTTGAAGAAGTAAATAAAATGGTAGATTTATTTATGGAAAATGGATATAATTACTTTGACACGGCATATCCATATCATGATGGAAAAAGTGAAGAAGCCGTAAAAAAATGTGTAATAGAAAGATATCCCAGAGAATCAGTAATTATTGCTAATAAACTACCAATATTTTTAATTACAAAAGAAGAACAATTAGAACAAATATTCAATCAACAGTTAGAAAGATGTGGAGTAGAATACTTTGATTATTACTTAATGCATAATGTCAGTGGATTTTCAGAGAAAGGATTTATAGATGTAGATTCTTTTAGTTTTGCAAAACAAAAAAAAGAAGAAGGTAAAATAAAAAAATTAGGACTATCAACACATGCAAATGCAGAATACTTGGATAATGTACTATCACAACATCCTGAGATGGAATTTGTACAGTTACAAATAAATTATCTTGACTGGGAAAATGAGGGTGTTGAATCAAGAAAATGTGTAGAAATAGCGAACAAATATGATTTACCAATACTAATTATGGAACCATTAAAAGGTGGATTCTTGGTTGACATACCTGAAGAAGCAGAAAAAATCATGAAAGATTATAATCCTGATAATTCTATAGTTTCATGGGCATTAAGGTATGTGGCAAGTATAGAAAATGTAATGATGGTACTGACTGGATCAAGTACTCTCGACCAGGCAAAACAAAACATTGAAATTATGAACAACTTCCAAAAGCTTAATGAAGAAGAATATAAAATAATTGATCAGGTAGTGGATATAATTAATTCAAACATCACAGTAGCATGTACAAAGTGTAATTATTGTGTATCCTCTTGTCCTGTAGGAATTAACATACCAAAATTATTCACTTTATATAATAATGAAAAAATAGAGGATAACGATCAGTTTACAGCAGTAGGTAATATGTATGTAAACATTGCAAAATCAGATAGTAAGATAGCATCTGATTGTATTAAATGTGGAGCATGCATAAAAGAATGTCCTCAACATATAGATATTCCAACAGTTATGGATGATGTAAAGGCAACATTTGAGACTGAATTATATGGATTTCCATTAAAATAATGTAAAGTAGGTTTTTTATAATGAAAAAACTAGGATTTGGATGTATGAGGCTTCCCCTAGTAAATCCTGAAGAAAAGGAAGTCGATATTGAATTGTTCAAAGAAATGATTGATTACTTTATGAATCATGGCTATACATACTTTGATACGGCACATACATATCTTAATGGAAACAGTGAAAAAGCAATAAGAGAAGCATTAGTGTATCGATATGATAGGAAAGAATATGTTATTGCAGATAAACTACCAATATTTAATCTTGAAGAAGATGCAGATATGGATAAGATATTTGATGAACAATTACAAAGATTGGATGTGGATTATATTGATTATTATATGTTACACAATCTTAGTTCAAAGCATAAAAAGAAATATACACAAATTGATTCAATAAAATTTATTCAGGATAAGAAAAAAGAGGGAAAAGTTAAACATATTGGTATTTCCACTCATGACAGTCCTCAATTTCTTGAGAGCATATTATATGAAAATCCTTGGATAGAATTTGTACAATTGCAAATTAATTATCTTGACTGGGAAAATGAAATTATTCAAGCAAGAGGATGTTATGAAGTTGCAGAAAAATACAATAAACCTATTATAGTAATGGAACCATTGAAAGGAGGGGCATTAATTGATATTCCTGATGAAGCAAAGAGTTTATTCTATTCATTAAACAAGGATAAGTCAATTGCATCGTGGTCATTTAGATACTTATTATCTTTGGATAATGTTAAGATGATATTAAGTGGAATGGATTCTATGGATGCTCTTGAAGATAATGTGAATACCTTTGATAATTATATTCAATTAACATCAAAGGAAAAAGAAGCAATTAATACAACTATTGATTTAATTAATCAAAAAAATGAAATACAATGTACTGGATGTAATTATTGTTTAGATAAATGTCCTCAATCTATACCAATTCCTGAATTATTTAAATTATACAATACTCAGAAGACTTTAAACCAGGAACATTCGATAGCAATGTATTATAGAAATTTCATAGCAAATGGTAATAAAAAAGCATCAGAATGCATAAAATGTTCTAAGTGTATAAATTATTGTCCACAATCAATAGACATACCTCAACAATTAGAAAAAGTTATAGAAACATTTGAAAGATAAATATTTTTTCCCATATATTTTTTTTTGTAGTGATAACATGAATGATATTGAAGAAGCACTGGAAATATTAAATAATCTGACCGGACGAGAATCATTATCTCAAGATTATCTTCAATTACTTAAAAATGCTAATTTACAAGAAACGGACGGATTTTTAATTAAACTTAAATTAAATGATGAAATATTATCTGCAAAACAAACATCACAATCAGTTATTCCAAGATTACATTATCTTATCCAATTATTATCTCAAAGAAGATCTAACAATGATAATCTGTTGGGATATGAAGAAAAATTAATAATATATCTTGAAAATCAGCAGGACAATAAGATAATCTGTGAAAATTGTGGGCAGCCCTTACATTTTATAGATAAATATTGCTACAATTGTGGTCAAGAACAAAAGACAAAAATTACTATAATAGAATTATTATCAAGTATCAATTCTGCATACATAAAACCTGGGGATATAATTAGAATAAATAAGGATTATAGCATTGATAAAACAACATATGACTTGGATGATAGAAGAATAAAACATGAAAAAGTAGCAGATGAAATCAATCAGCTACAATATGAACAAATGAATAAACATAATATTCAACAGTTTTATAAGAAGATTCTAACATTAAATTTTATAGATAAACAAATTAATCTCAATCAACTAACAAATAAATATCATATTGATGATGAAGAAGTAAATTATATAATAAATGAATTAATGGATGAAAATTTGATAATAAACTCATTAAATGGTAAAATGTTGCAGTTAAAATCAATGATTGGAAATCATTCCAATTATTTGCATCAGTTAACGCCAACAGGAAAAATGCTCTTAAAGAATAATGTTTACATAATATTCTATTATGATGTATTATATGAAACAATAGCAGATAATATAGTGGAATTTGAATATTTGTATAGAAATAGAATAGCTACTGAAAATCTTGAAGATATATCAGTTAAACTAATTACTAATTTACGAATGTTTTATTTGGAAAATAATATGCAGCAGGAATTCAACCAAACATTTAATTTAGAAGCATTTCTTCATGAATTATTTGGAAAATCATCAGATAAATTATTAATCTTATTAAAGCGTTTTATAATTAATGTTAATCTTAATTATGGAAATATTCGAACACCACTGGATGAACAGTTTATTCATTATTTAAAAAATATTATTTCATCTGCTAATTTAACTTTGGATAAATTATATGAGCTATTGAATCAGGCATATCTTGACGTGATTGATGATAATATCATAATTGAATATGATGAACTGTTAAATATTCTTGTTAAATGTCTTGAGGGTTATGATATTAACAATTTAAATTTTGAAATTATACAATTGTATAATACACATTTATGATTTTCCTTTTAACTGTAAGCTCCTTTTTGATAGGATTTTTTAAATAAATTTGCATTTTTTTCCACAGTCTTCTTGTTTTCATCAGTATTAAGATAGCAGAAGTTTTCATATATTACATTCATCAGATAAACATTTCTTAAGATGCTATTGTCTATGCCATCATCATTAATACATATGGGATTTGCGATAGGTTTTGTATTATTTTTTACAAATTCTTTTTTAATGTCTTCTTTTAATTTCTCATCAATAAATGTAGTAAGTATACGTTCAATGCTATCATTTATTCCTTTTCCTATAATGAGTGTTCTGATAAGTATTTGCTTATTATATTTTAAATCTTCACATATATGATTAAATGAGGAATAGGATACATATTCTTCAGGAAGGTATCTTTTTTCTGTTGAACTGGCACAGTATTCTGATATGAGAAGGATAGTAGGCAAGGTGGATATTACTTGTATCAATCCGTCAATAAGTGGTGTTTTTTTAATTTCCAGTGTATACATTACTATTTGTTTGATAATTTCGTTAAATAGGTGGTGTGTTAGTTCATGCAGTAATGTTGCAATTTGTATTGCCGAATCAAAATTTTCATCTATGCAAATTACATTATATGCATATTCTCCATAACTTCTTCCATCATCTTTTGAGATTACAATGGAGTATGCTTCAGCTAGTGCTTTGATTCTTTCTAAGGGTGTCATGTTCTTTTTGTATATTATATGATTAGATCCTGTTTCTATAATATTTTCTATAATCATTTCATAGCTATCAATTGTTAATATGCAGTTGTTTAGTTGTGTTATTACTTCATTGGAAAATAGCTCTTCTGTGGTAGTAATTGTTTGATTGATATTTAATTTGTTGAAGTTGTGTAATATTTCATTACAGCTTGTGCAGTATTTTTCATTATCCCTATTTAAATATCCACAATTAGAACAGTATATATTCATTTTAATCATCAAAAAAAAGTTAATGTGGGGCGATTATTTAATTTGTTCAATAAGTTCATTTAATAAATTAATTATTTTTTTATCTTTTATTTTATGATATACCCATATTCCATCTTTTTTACTTTCAACAAATCCTGCATTTTTGAGTATTTTAAGATGGTGTGATATGTTTGATTGGGGCTTGTTTAATATTTCCTGTATTGAACATGTGCAGCAATTGTCATCTGATAATAAGTATAATATTTTAAGTCTTGTTGGATCAGATAATGCTTTTAACTTTTCGGAGTAATCTTCAAATTCTTCAATGGTTGGTAAGTTTTTTTCTAATTCTCTTAGTTTTTTTACATGTTCTTCCTTAATCTCATCAATTGGCATAATCCTTTCCCCACTATGTTGATGTTAATTAAATCTATTAATATTTTTATATATTCAATTATAAAATTGTTTTCTAATTAATATATGTTTTAATTTTATTGTTGTTTAATATTTTTTTTATCTAATATTGTTGTGATGGTGTTATTTTTTAATTTAATTCCGACATAAATTTTGATTGTCGATGATTATCATCAATAAAATGAGTTTATATTTTTCATAGGGGGTGAAAATCCTCCTAAACTTAGGAGGATTGATAAATAATTGAAATATTTACATTTAATTTCAATTTAATGTTTAAAGGCAATAGTTCTATATCTGTTGTTAAATGGGTATTTGCAGACAGTTAAATATCGTAATTAGTTTATAGTAGTTTAAAAGTATAGGATATATTCTTTAGTAGTATTATTTAACTAATTTGTGTGATTATTTAATATCTACAGATACTTAATTATTATATCAATATATATTAATATATAAATCTTTTTATATATTGAAGAACTTTCTAGTATTCATAGTAACCTGTTCTGCAAGTTCCTGCTTATCAATATTCATTTCTTTAGCAATTCTACCAAGAATATGTGGTAAATATTTTGGTTCATTTCTATTCTTCTTAGGTTTACTTTCAAAATCTCTTGGAAGTAAAAATGGACCATCAGTTTCAATCATTAACTTTTCCGGAGGAATTACCTTAATTGCCTTAAGAAGTTCATCATTACGTCTATCATCACAAATCCAACCAGTAACTCCGATATAACATCCTAAATCAAGATAATCTTCTGCTTCATATTTAGTTCCTGTAAAGCAGTGAACAACAGAGCGTTTGCTGACTTCTTTATGTCTTCTTAATATTTTACTAAAATCATCATAAGATTCTCTGTCATGTAAAAACAGGGGCATATTTAATTCTTCTGCAAGTTTAACCTGTTCTTCAAACCATTTGCGTTGAATATTTTGTGGAGAATAGTTTCTATTATAATCTAATCCACATTCTCCAATAGCTACAACACAATCGTTGCTGGCTAAATCTCTCAAAATTCCTATGGTATTTTCATTACAAGACTTTGCATCATGTGGATGAACACCACAGGTCGCAAAAAGAGTTCCAGGATATTTGCTTGCGTATTCAACTGCGGTTCTGCTGGATGAAATGCTACTTCCTGTTATAATATTTTGGGTAACACCCACTTTTTTTGCCTCATCAACAACATCAGTACGATCTTTATCATATGATTTATGCATTAAATTTATTCCAATGTCAATTAGTTCCATAAAATCATTCCAATATCCTCAATCATATTATAAGTTTATGTTTAATATTATCTAAAAGTATTCTTAATAATAATCTGTAAAAATGTCTATAGATAAATAAATAATAATATTTCTAAAAATAGTAAATATAGGATTTAATAAATCCTAAAATCAGTAATTATGTTTGTTAGTTTCTTATGGTAATGTTTATTGCTGAAACATTAGATTCTCTTCCATCATCACGGATAATCTGTTGGGTGGAAATACTAATGTCTTCAATAGTTAAATCAGTGATGAATCTATGTCTTAAAACTTCAACAACATCAACAGCTTTGTTGATAACTCTGCCTCTAGCTTGGATGCTTACTACATCACTTTCTTCATTAAATATATTGACTAATGTAAAAACATAATTCATTACAGATTTGTTACCAATATACATGACTCTTACTTCATCATCATTGTAATTATTATTAACAGTATTATCGTTGGATACTTCTACAACTTTTTCTGTTTTTTCGATAGCATCTTCATCGTTGTTATTTTGGCTATTTTCGTTGCTTTGTGTAAAACCATTTTCACGTAAAGCTTGAGTAAATGATAATTGTTCGCTCATAAACTTACCTCTTAATATAATATATTTATATTTGTCATTTTTTAACTATAAATTTATCTAAAAATTAAAAGTATTTATTAAATAATTATCAATGCTTAATTTAAAAATGTATCTATTAACTTCTTCATATATTAAAAATAAGATTTATAAAAAAATGTTTGGGGGATAAAGGATATTTTCTTATATCATTTTTATCTTAAAGTTATGTATAATTCTTTTCAATTAATCTTTAATAACTAATCCATTAAATTCTCTTAATATGCTAAATAGATTAGTATCAAGTTTTGTAATGCATGGCCGGAATATATCATCGGGTACTTCATAGTATGCAGATGCAATACTTCCACTAATGGCTGCTTGTGTATCTGCATCACCACCTAATGAAACGGCATTACGTATAGTATCTTCATAGTCATCTGCTTCTAAGAAACATAATATGGATTCAGGAACGGATTTTTGACAAGATACTTCAAATTCATAATCTGGTCTTATATCATCTAGTTTTCTATTTAAATCATAGTCAAAGTTATCTATTACAAATTCCTTAATTTCCTCCTTGGATGAACCGGTTCTTGCAAGATAAATACAAGCTGCTGTGGATACTGCACCTTTTATTCCTTCAGGATGGTTATGAGTGACTACTGCAGATATTTCTGCTAGATTCATTACATCTTCAAGTGTGTTTGCATACCATGCAACAGGACTTACTCTCATAGCAGAACCATTGCCCCAACTGTTATATGCCTCGGGATTATCTGATACTAACCATTTATTAAATCGTCCACCATATCCACTTCTAGGATATTCATGTCCAAAGTTTTGCATCTGGTTAATTAATGATTTTTTAGATAAGTTTGGGTCTACTAATAACCAGTTTGCAACTGCTAATGTCATAACAGTATCATCAGTAAATTTCACACTTTTATCTATTAAATCAAAATCTTTTGTTTTAATTGGATTAAATTCATGTACTGATCCAATAATATCGCCACATATTGCACCAATAATTCCTTTCATTGAGATTACCTCTTCTACTATTATTCATTTATTCTATTAAATTATTAGTATCCATGTCTTTCAAGAGTATAATAAAGTTTATAACGTGGAACTCTTAATATATCATGTGTATTGCTTCTATTATATTCTAGAGATAGCTCATTTAATCTTAAAAAGAGTCTTCCTTCCGCAATTTTAATTAACAATTTTATATCACTTGCTTTTATCACTTCATCTGGTTGGGATAAGATTCTTTCAATATCTTCTATTAGATATATGATTTCTACAGCTATCTTTCCATCATATTTTAAATTATAATCTTGACAATACTTTAATAAAAATTTATAATAATTTTTTATGAAATTCAACTCTTCTGTAACGTTTAAATCTTTTAATCTTAAATTCTTATTGTTCATAATATTACATTCTTTGTTATTTTTTAAGATTTTAATAATCTAGTTTACTTTAATTAGAATCATGGATTATTACTAATAATATATTATTTAAATATTTAAATTACTTTTATTCTTCTTTTTTTATTGTAATATTTAATATATGAGTTATTTTATATATTAATCTTTTCTTTATATTTGCCTGTTAATTAAATGAATATTGTTTTTTAATGGGATAATTTTAAATACTTTGGATTCATTAAGTATTAAATGAATTATCTTTTTTTTGAAAATATTTAAAGAAGATTATTTAAAGGGTTAAATCAATGTTTTTTAAATTCTTTTTTTTTGAAATAATTATATGAGGTGAAAATTTGGACTTAAAACATCTTTTATGGAATCCAATAGCGTTTTTCATAAGTCTTATCATGAGCTTGGTGATGCCATTAATCTTTGCATTGCCTAATGGAATGCCTATTGAGATATGTTTGTTATGGTGGCCAGTTAGATGGGTTGTAGCATATTTCCTAGTGACATTATTTGTTAATAAGGTGTCATTCCGGTTGGCTGAAAAAGTATTTCATTTTAGACCGGGACATTAATTTACGATATTCGGTATATGAATAATTAAATTTTTGTACTATAAATAAACATTTTTCAATTTTTTATAATTCTTAATCATTTTTTTGGATTTTATCTATTTTTAAACCTTCAAAATCAAAGTTTTTCATAATCTTTAAATTATATTATAAACATATCTACTCATAGAAGTAAAATACAATAATTATTGTTAGTAATTATTTTTTTTATGAAACTAATCAATAGGTGTTTATATATGAATAATAAAATTGAATTATCATCTGATGATGTGCCAAGTAAATGGTACAATATTAATGCAGATTTACCAGTAGAATTACCAATGCCTCAAAATAGTGAAGGAAAAGATCAAATTGGTAATTTGCCAAAAATCTTCTGTAAAGAATGTTTGGATCAGGAATTTTCTACAGAACGTTATATTAAAATTCCTAATGAAGTTAGACAATTATATCAAAGACTTGGAAGACCAACACCATTATGTAGGGCAGTTGGACTTGAAGAAAAACTTAACACTCCTGCAAAAATATATTATAAAAGAGAAGATTCATCACCAACAGGAAGTCATAAACTCAACAGTGCAATAGCACAAGCATATTATGCAAAAAAAGAAGGAGTAGAAAGACTTACAACAGAAACTGGTGCTGGACAGTGGGGTACTGCTTTATCTCTTGCAAGTTCTTTAATGGATCTTGAATGTACTGTATATATGGTAAGAGTATCATTTGATCAGAAACCATTTAGAAAAACAATTATGCAATTGTATGATGGAAAGGTTTATGCTTCTCCTAGTATGCAAACAGAAGTTGGAAAAAAAATACTTGAAGAAACACCAGATCATCCTGGTTCATTAGGAATTGCAATATCTGAAGCTGTTGAAGAAGCATTGGCTGATGATAAAGTTAAATATACATTAGGTAGCGTATTGAATCATGTGGTATTACATCAAACAGTTATAGGACAAGAAATACAGACACAACTGGAAATAGCAGAAGAAGAACCTGATACTATGGTTGCATGTGTGGGTGGTGGAAGTAACTTTGGAGGATCTTTATTCCCATTCTTACGAGAAAAAATTAAAGGAAATAGTGATTGTGAATTCCTAGCTGCTGAACCATCTGCTTGTCCAACATTGAGTGAAGGTGAATATCGTTATGACTTTGGAGACAATATGGGTTTTACTCCTCTATTGAAAATGTTCACACTTGGACATGACTTTGTAGCACCATCTGTACATGCTGGTGGATTAAGATATCATGGAATGAACTCACAAATATCTCTACTTACAAAAGAAGGATATATAACTCCAAGAACAGCTCATCAAAATGAAGTATTCAAGGCAGGAAAACTATTTGCACAAACAGAAGGAGTAATACCTGCACCTGAAACATGTCATGCATTGAAAGTAGCAATAGATGAAGCTCAAAAATGTAAACAAACAGGTGAAGAAAAAACTATTGTAGTAAACTTCTCTGGTCATGGTTTAATGGACTTTAAAGGTTATGAAAGTTATTTAAATGGTACAATGGAGAATAGTTAATTTATTTAACTTTATACTTTTTTTTCTTTTTTTTTAATTTTAAAACCAATTTTTCTAGATATATTTTTAAAAAAGATTTCTTATAAATGGAATATGCTATTTTTTGCATAGATAATTTAATTTTTTATATTTTATTGAATCTCCTTTATCATTTAGGGTTCTAAAAAATCAACTTATTTTTGAGCTCATATGTCCTTTCTTTTTATTATTTGAATACTTAATAATTATGTCATAGAAATAGTACATTTTATTTGGAGTTTATTTTAGAAATTATGGGTTATTCATCGTAATATTTATATATAACCCATAACATATATAGTATTGGCGATACTAATGATACATGGATTAAATTACGATGAACAAGACCCTAATTATATGTTGTTGAACAAAATATTTAAAATTATCGATTCTAGATCAACTGATAATATTCTAGCCAGAAATGGATTTAAAAGAATTAAAAGATTTAAAACAGCAGTTAAAACTATTTTTTTATCATCATTCTTTGAAAATGATGTATCATTCACTGTTAATGAATTATTTAATAAATCTAAGCTTGTAGAAGGTTTAAATTTTTAAATATTGTTAACGGCTCAAGAAGTATATTAAGAGATTTCTAGTTGTAATAAGGAAAATCTTCAAAATGCTGTTAATAGTATTCTAGAAAAAGATTAATAAATGTTTTAAAAGTAAAAATAGAACTTTAATCGTTGATGCCTCTGCTGCTGATTCAGATATTAATTTTAGATCAAAAAAAAGTAACCAAGAATTCAATCAAGACAAAGACTATAAATGGGCTTGGGGGAACAGTGTTAGATGAGTATCTTGGCTTTAAAATAACTCTTGTACTTGATTATGATACTAAAATATCTGTTTATTTTTATTAAGTGGTGGTTCACCTCATGATACTAAAATGGTGCCATTAATATTGAAAGAACTAAAAAGAAGAAAATTAATTAGTACTGGAGATAAAATACTATTTGATGGAGGTTATTGCTCATATTACAATAACAAAATAGCATTAGAAACTTAAAAATAATACCATTAATTCTAGTTAAAGGTATACTTAATATGAAGAAAATGAATTCAATGTTCAGTTATCTATTGGACTATTTTTACAATAAAAAAGATACAAATATATTAAAAAGAGAATATAAAAGGTTAGTAAAAAAATTAATGGATAATTTACCAAATCGTAAAGTAATTAGGTACAAACGTAGTATAATTGAAGATTATTTCAAGTTTATAAAAGAAGGATTAGGATTTAAACATTTACACAATTATACATTTGATTCCATGCATAAATCCACATCATTAATTGTACTATTATCAGGTATAATCATACATAGCTGCATTAATACAAAAAACGACTTCCAAATCTTTCGAAAGTAAATATTTCTAGAACCCTAAATCATTATATCCGTTATGCATAGATATGTGATTGGTTGGATATTGTCTATTTGTACTCGGAATATGGTTTTTATCATTATTTTTATATTTCCTATTTAATTTTTATTCATTATTATTAATGATGATATTTTTTATTTTTATGATAATTCATGATAAACTATTTATATATATTAAGTTAATAGTTATATTAGTGAAAATTTTCAGGGAGGATAAAAAACATGGTAATAAAAAACGTAACTATAGCTGGAGGAGGAGTACTTGGAAGTCAAATAGCTTTTCAAACTGCTTACTGTGGATTTGATGTAACAATATGGTTAAGAAGTGAAGGTTCAATAGAGAGAGCACAACCTAAACTTGACAGATTAAAAGAGATTTATCTTTCAACAATGGAAGCAATGAAAACAAATCCCCAAGCATACTGTAGAGGTTTCACTGATAAAACAGAATTGTCGGATGAAGAAATAAATCAATTAAAAGAAAAAGTTGAAAATGCATATGAAAATATTAAATTAACAACAAGCTATCAAGATGCAGCTGAAGATGCTGATTTAATAATTGAAGCAATAGCAGAAGATCCACAACAAAAAATAGCATTCTATCAGGAATTATCAAAATATATGCCAGAAAAAACAATACTGGTAACAAATTCATCAACACTACTTCCAAGTGCATTTGCAGAATACACAGGACGTGAAGAAAAATACTTGGCATTGCACTTTGCAAATGAAATCTGGAGAAATAACACAGCAGAAGTAATGGGACAACCAAAAACAAAACAGGAATACTATGATGAAATAGTTTCATTTGCACAGGATATTAATATGGTACCTTTAAAACTAAAAAAAGAACAACCAGGATATATTTTAAACTCAATGCTTGTACCATTCTTAAGTGCAGCAGAAGCATTATATGCAAATGAAGTGGCAGATCCTGAAACTATAGATAAAACTTGGATGTTGGCAACAGGGGCACCAAATGGACCATTTAGAATATTGGATGTGGTAGGACTAACTACAGCATATAATATAGTAATCATGAATCCTGAAGCTAAAGACCCTACAACAACTCCTGGGAAAATTGCGGCAAAACTTAAAGAAAAAATAGATGCAGGAAAAACAGGTATTAATGCAGGTGAAGGATTTTATAAATATGATTGAACTAATGAATTTATATAATTAAATCATAATAAATATTTATTAAATTTATAATATTTTTCTAGAATACTTTAATATATTCTACTTTTTTTTATAAAAAATGATGATAATTTGTTTAATAAATCATTATTATTTAATATATAGTATGAATAAATATTATATATAATAAGTATCTTACTTGAAGGTGACATATCATGAGTTCAGATTTATCATTTACACAAAAATTAAGAGAAGATGGCTTCATTGCAGGGGATGCACCTACACCTGCTCCTAAAGCTGATGAGGCTGTTGAAGAAGTAGAACAAGAAGTTGAAAATATACAAGAAGAAGTATCAGCTGTTGAAGAACAAGTTAATGAGGAAGTATCTTCTGCTGATAAAAAAGTTGAAGAAGAAATTAAAGAAGTTGTTAAAACACAAACAACACAAACCGAATCATCAGGGCCAAATACAACAATCATTGTATTAGTAGTTATTGTAATAATTTTACTATTAGCATATGCATTTTTACCAAAATAACTTCTAATGATTTCTTTTTTTTTTAAATCAAAAATTTCTATTTAATATTTTTTAATTTTATTTTTATCAATCTCATCCAAGTTATGACTTTCTAATCTTTTAGCAATATTTCCTAATGATAATATACCTACTATTCTATAATCATCATCTAACGATAATATTTCACGAACAACTTCTTCAGATTCCCTATTCTCGGCTGAATATCTAAGATGTATCTGACACCAACAACTTCCTATATCTAAACTTGCAGCCATCAAATCCATGTATGTCAATGCAATAGATGAATCTTCAATCCAAGTATCTGCCTTGTTTTTATCTGCAACTACAACAATAGCTGTATTGCAGTTTTTAATCATGGATGATCCAGACTTCTTAGCATATGCTAATTTTTCTAGGATTTGTTTATCTTGTACTACTATAAATTCACAGGGTTTTCTATTTCTGCTTGTAGGTGCTAGTAGTCCTGCATTCAATATTTTATCAATTTTTTCATCAGGTATTTTTTCATCTGTATACTCTCTTATACTTCTTCTTCTAAGCATAATATCCATTAATTCCATAGTGTAACTCCTAATTTTTTGATAATTATTTTTATTTCAAAGAAAAATATGGGGGTGGATAATAAAATTTGAAATTTTTCTAATTTTATTAGTATTTCTTTTGTCCGTCCATTATTAACATTTTATCTTCATTCGGTATGATTTCAGGATTTCTCACTTCTTTTTCCCAATCTTCTGGTGATACTTCTTCTATTGATATGCATAATGCTTCTGGTGGACAACCCCAATTTCTCAGAAACACATCTTTTATTTCTTCAGCAACTTTCTGTTTGATTTCTTCATCTTTTGGATATGCTTTAATTCTAATGTATGGCATAATATTTTCTCCTATATTGTTATATTTAGTTTTATAGTTTTTAAATAATTATCTTTTTTCTTTATCTACATTTATTTATGATACAAATCCTTCTGCTTCAAATTGATTATACAATGATTTGTAATATCCTCCATTGATGCTTATTAATTCATTATGAGTTCCTTGTTCAATAATCTTACCTTCATCTAATACAATTATCTTATCAGCATTTTTGATAGTTGACAGTCTATGTGCAATAATAAAACTTGTCTTATTCTCCATAAGCTTATCCATTGCATCTTGTATTAATTTTTCTGTACGGGTATCAACACTTGATGTAGCTTCATCTAATATTAAAATCTTTTTATCAGACAGTACAGTACGTGCTATTGTAAGTAATTGTTTCTGTCCAATGGAGATGTTATCTGTATCTTCATTAAGAATGGTATCATAACCATCAGGCAGTTGCTTGATAAAATCATCAGCATATGCAATTCTGGCTGCTTGTTCTACTTCAGAATCACTTGCATCTAAGTTTCCATATCGTATATTTTCACGTATGGTACCATTAAATAACCAAGTATCCTGTAATACCATTCCTACCATTGAACGTAGACTGTTTTTATTAATTTCTTCAATATTGACATTGTCAATTTTTATTTCTCCACTATTTATGTCATAAAATCGCATAAGTAATTTGACAATTGTGGATTTACCAGCACCTGTATGTCCTACAATAGCAATTTTTTCACCCTTATCTGCCTTTAGTGTTAAATCATTAATCACATAATCTTCATCTTCATATGCAAATTTAACATTTTCAAATATAATGGCATCATATATGTCATCTATGATTAATGTTGCAGAATCATCTTCCTCTTCTAATTCTAAGAATTCAAATATACGTTCAGTTGCAGCTAATGCCGTTTGTACTAAGTTAATTACTCTGGTAATCTGTTGAATTGGTTGTGTGAAGTTCTGTATGTATTGGAAGAATGCTAGAATATCACCTACCATGATGGCTTTTTGAAGTACAAATATTGCACCAATAACAGCTATGACAACATATTCAAGGTTTGATATGAAGTTCATTATTGGACCTAATAGACTTGAATAGAATTGTGACTTCCATTCATATTCATACATTTTATTATTGTCTTGCTTAAATGATTTTATAGAATCTTCTTCTTGATTAAATACTCGTATGATATCTTGTCCACCAAATGTTTCTTCAATATGTGCATTAACTTGACCTTTATAGTTTAACTGTTCTTTATAGTATCTCTGTGAACGTTTAATTACAAAACTCATAATCAATACTGCTATAGGTATTAAAACTACAGTTATCAGTGTAAGTATTACATTAATGCTTAACATCATTATGAATACGCCGACTATGGTAATTATGGCAGTCATAAATTGAATGAATGTGGATGTAATTCCTGTTTGTAGTGAATCCACATCATTGGTTATACGTGATAATATATCTCCTCTTTTTTTCTCATCAACATCTTTTAATGCTAATGAATTTACCTTTTCAATTAATCTTTTTCTGAGGCTGTAACTGATATTTGTTGATATTTGTGTTAAAAACCAACTTTGCAGATATGTGAAGATTGCACTTATGATATACAATATGCTTGCTAGTATTAGAAGGTTAAACAGCATATTTAAGTCAATTGTTCCTTGATTTTTATATAATAATGTTAATCCATCATATATTGTGGTAGTAGCCTTTCCAATTAATATTGGGCTTATAACTGTAAATGATGTACTTATTACTGCACAGATAAAAGTAATGATTAATTTTAGTTTATAATCCTTCAATAATGATAATACCTGTTTGAATGATTTTTTCATATCTGTTGGCTTCTGGCTCATTAACCTATCGGGTCTCATAGCACATCACCTATATTTTCTAGTTGTGATGATATTATTTCCTGATAAATAGAACATCTTTCTTTAAGTTGTTGATGTGTTCCTTTATCAACTATTTCACCTTTATCAAGAACTATGATTTCATCTGCATCCTTAATTGTACTGATTCTTTGAGATACTATTAGAACACTGCTATCCTGTGTTATCTTTTTTAGTTTATTTCTGACTTTGTATTCCGTATTTACATCTAATGCTGAGAAACAATCATCAAACAAATAGAATTCATGACTTCCTATGATGCTTCGGGCTATAGAAATTCTTTGTTGTTGACCCCCTGAGAAGTTTGATCCACCCTGTGATACTTCCATATCAAGGTCATCTATAAATTCACTTGCCTGTGCAATTTCTATTGCATTATACATTTCATCAATTGTTGCATTTTCTTTTCCTTTTAATAGGTTGGATTTTATAGTTCCCGAGAATAATATTGCTTTTTGTGGAGCAAGTGATAATTTACTTCTAAGGGTTTTTAATGGATAATCCTTAATGTTTATATTGTTTAGTAATATTTCACCACTTGTAGTATCTTGTAAGCGTGGAATAAGATTTAATATTGTGGATTTTCCACTGCCAGTTCCACCGATTATTGCAGTTGTTTTGCCTGTTCTTAATGAAAAATTAATATCATGTAAAGTTTCACTTTCTGCACCAGGATATGTATATGATACATTTCTAAATTCTATTATTTCTTCACCACTTTGATTATTTTCAATATTACTTCGACCATCTTGGATTGTAATTTCCGTATCTAACACTTCTTCAATTCTTCTTGCGGATACAAGTATTCTTGGAAGCATTATAGTAAATCCTCCAATCATAATAAATGATGCAACCATTTGAGTAGAATATTGTACAAATGCAATTATATCTCCAGTTAATAGTTGGCCATTCAACGCATCAAACGCACCAAAGTATAGTATAATTACAATCATCAAGTTCATGATAAGATTCATCATAGGTATCAGAATAAACATTATTCTATAAACTCTAAGATTAACTTTCAAATACTCCTGATTTGATTTGTCAAATCTTTTTTTCTCATGTTCCTGTCTAACAAATGCTTTAATTACAGGGATGCCTATTAAAATTTCTCTTGATTTTCTGTTGATATCATCTACAATTTCCTGAGTTCTCCTAAAGTATGGAACTACATTATATATTACCAGCATAAGTAATACTGCAACGGATATGAATGCCAAGAAGATTATCCATGATAGACTAGATCCAATTTCAAAAACCTTAATAATACTTCCTACCGCAAGAATAGGAGCAAACAGCAAGGTTCTAAATATCATCCCCATCACGTTTTGCAGTTGATGTACATCATTTGTAGAACGTGTAATAAGTGATGCTCTGGAGAATTCATTTAATTCATGATTAGAAAAACTCAATATTTTCTCAAATATTATTTCCCTTAAGTCACGTCCAAATGATGCAGATACAATACTTGAAAAATAGGATACTACAATTGTTGCAAGTACAGATATTATTACCATTATCATCATATTAATACCTGTGGTAGTGATTATGTTAAAGTTTGTATTTTGTATTCCAAGATTAACAATATCTGCAGTATAGGAGGGGAGTGTTAAGTCACAATATACTTCTACAATTAAAAATACGATTATCGCTAGTAATAAGTGAATCTTATTTTTAAATATTTTTAAAATATTTTTCATATTAACCTCCTTATGATTCATGTTTTGATTTTTTTTAGATTAAACTTTCAATAAAAAATCATTCAAAACTTTTAGATATTTTTTCCTTATCTTTTTTGTATTTTTTTTTCATTTTTGTAATGGTTGATATAGTTCACATTTGTTGTTGTCTAAGATAAATAGCTAATGTAATTGTGGAATAATTCATTAATGGAATATGTTAAGTATTATTTTTTATTTTCTTGTTTTATATTTTTTTGTAAAATTTTAAAGGATAATTAATAGGATTAAATAATATTATTAAATAGGTCTGGTCTTTAAATATTAATATTATAAGGATGTATTATTGAAAAAATTAATAAATGAGCAAATTTAAAAGTAGGGTATAATAATATGAGAATAAGAGAAATAATATATGAATCATTAAAATTACCGTTTAGTGAATATAAATCATTTGTCTTTGTATTCATATTAATATTATCCTGTGAGATTATTTCAAAAATATTTTATTATTTTCATATTGGATCATTTTATCTATTTTTAATTCTGCTGCGTTCTATCATAACATTAATATTGATGGGAATATCGTTAAATATAGTAGAATATTGTATCTTTAATAATTCCTTGCACTTAAATATAAAACAACATCTATTTGGGGCAATAAAGGAGTATATTATTACATTATATTATCTGATTATTCCAACTTTAATAAGTGTATTTTTCATGATACCTACTGGTTTATATTCAAAATTAATGCATATTCATGAATATATTTTAAAAATGGATCTTGATACAACTACATTAACAATAAATGAAATATCTAAACAATTACCACATACATTACATATGGGATTGCAGCATAGTCTTCAACTAAATATTCTAATTGCAATAATCTTCTTTGTACTTTTTACATCGTTCTCATTCATATCAAAAATTCTATTAATAAAATATAATAGTGTTAAAATAGCTTTAGATATTCGTATTATCATAAAAATCATAATAAATATTGGATTTAAACGTTTTATGAAATTTATTCTTTTAATAACCTTATTATTAATAGTTCTTGTGAATGTTCTGGTATTGTTGGAAATGTTTCTTAGTGATGTATTATTATCTGCATTTTTTGAATCATTTCTCTTATTCTTTGCTACAAATGCATTCTATAAATTATATCTGGAATATGATACTAAAGTGATTATGAAAGCAAAAAGAGATACTACTTCATATTATCGATAAAATTGTTAGTAATTAAAGTCAGAATTTAATTATTAAATGATTTTTATTTATTATTGTTTTAGATATTTTCTTAATTTTTTTTTTAAATAAATGTGATGATAAAACTAGTTATTTTTTTGGGGAAGTGATTTAAAATATCATGTATTAAAAGTAAATACATGACTTCTAAATTTTATTGTAACTTTTTTTTATAGATTTAATTGATTATTTTTTTGTTAATTATCTTAGAATACTGATGTAATCATTGCATATCCTACAATAATTATAAATACAATCATAATAAGTACTACAATTATCTGTGTTAACGTTTCATTCATTTTTTCACCTCCTCATGAAAAAAATGATATGTTTAGGTAAACCTTAATTCATCGTTAATTTTAATTATATTGTTTATATTTTATATATTTAACTAGTTCAAAAACAAAAATTTAGTAATAGAATTAATCTATTTTAAAAATTTAATGCTATGCAATATATTTTCAAAAGTATAGGAGATATCTTAAATTTAATTATTTTACCAAGTATGCTCTATTTTAATGGAAAAAGTCTAATTATCCTGTGATAATCTTAAATGTATTTATTTACACTGTTTTACTTCAAAATAAGTATCAATAAATATTTAAATATGAATTAAAAAATAAGTATTAAAAGAATTATTTTATATTTAATCATCACGTAATGATAATAATTCCTTCAATTCGTCACTATTCATCTCAGTAATGAATTTTTCACCACTTCCAACTGTAAGGCTTGCAAGTTCTTCCTTATCCTGTATCATTTTATTAATTCTTTCCTCAAAGGTACCTTTTGTAATAAATCTATATACCATTACATTATCTGTTTGACCAATACGATATGCTCGATCTGTAGCCTGGTTTTCTACTGCAGGATTCCACCATAAGTCATAATGTATTACATTGGATGCTGCTGTAAGGTTAAGTCCTGTACCTCCAGCTTTAAGGGATACTATGAATATTTTATTTTGACTATTGTTCTGGAACTTATCTACTAAGATGTCTCTTTGTTTACGATTTAAAGAACCATGAAGGAATAATACTTCTTGATTAAATTTGTCTTCTATCAGTTCTTTCATTATATTTCCCATTTGAACGTATTGTGTAAATATAAGTACCTTCTCATCTGCTTCTAATATGTTCTTTAATGTATTGAATAGTAGTTCCATTTTTCCTGATTCTTCAATGTGGGCATATTTTGATTTGGTAAATTGTGATGGATGATTACATATCTGTTTTAAGGAATTGATGAGTTTTAATACTAATCCTTTTCGTTTCATTCCCTCATTTTCTTCAACATCCTTCATTGCAGAGTCCAGTACTTCCTGATATAATGATGCTTGTGAAGTGCTTAGATTACAGTATATGTCATTTGTTATTTTTTCTGGAAGATCTTTAATTATGTTTTTGTCACTTTTAAGTCTACGCATAATAAATGGTTCTGTAATCATTTTAAATTTCTTCAATACTTCATTATTTCTTTCTTTTTCTATTGGTGTAATGTAATTTTGTTTAAACTTCTTAAGACTTGTAAGATATCCTTTATTTATAAAGTCAAATATGCTCCAGTATTCGGATAATCTGTTTTCCACTGGTGTTCCACTTAATGCAATTCGATGTCGTGTTTTTATCTTCTTGATGGATTGGGTTTGTTTGGTAGTTGGATTTTTAATATTTTGGGCTTCATCAATGACGGTTAAAAACCATTTTTTCTTATTAAATGTATCTATATCACGTCTAATTATACCATATGATGTTAAGTATATGTCATATTCTTCTATTGGGAATTTTCTCTTAGTTCCATGGAAGATAAATGAAGATAATTCTGGTGTGAATCGTTTGATTTCCTCTTGCCAATTGGTAAGAAGGCTTGTAGGTGCAACTACCAAGATTTTTTCTTTTTCTAGTAATCCCTTATCTTTAAAGTGTTGTATGGTAGTAAGTACTTGTAATGTTTTTCCAAGTCCCATATCATCTGCTAATATTGATCCAAATCCTGTGTTGATGTTCTGTACAAGCCAGGAGTATCCTGTCTTCTGATATGGTCTAAGTTGGGCATTAATAGTTTCAGGCAATTCTATATTTTCTGTATTCTTTATATTTTCTATTATTTGACTTAATTGTTCATCAATGTATACATCAGCATTATCTAGTTGTCCACTGAGAGTTGCCTTTAAGAGTTCATGTTTGTTTAGCTTCTCAGGTAGTTTGTCAATATCTTTAATAAGGGTTTTTGTTTCATTTTCATCCAGTATTACATATTCATTGGCAAGTTTTACCAATCCCTTTGATTTTTCCGCTAATTGTTTAAATTCTTGTATATCATAGTTTTTATCGCCTATTGCTACTTTCCAGTCAAATTTGGTAATATCATTGAATGTAATGTATCCTCGTTGATTATTATTTGCTTCAATATTTAGTACCAGTTTTGGACGGAATATTTTCTGAAGATTCTTTGGAAGGATTATATTCAGACCTAACATTTCAAACAAAGGTAATATATCTATAAAGAATTGTGAAAAATCTTCAACGTTATATTCTACACATTCTGTGATACGTTTAGTACTTTCCAAGTTAAATAGTACCTCATCTATTACATAACTATCACTTAATAACTGTAGTTTAACTGTATCATCAAGAGTATCATTTATTGCTTTTTTTATAGGAAGTATCTCTTTACCTTCTTCCAGTTGTACTTTTATATCTACATTGAATGAGTTTTCATTTTCATCTATTACCAGATATAATTCATACTTTCGACTTGTTAAACTAAACTTTGATAGCCATTGATTTATTAATTTTTCATAATTTCTTTCTTTAAATTCATTAAATTTCTGGGCTTTAACGAAGAATAATTGAAATATGCTATCATTGATACGTTTTCTGTTTTGTTGTGTAAGTCCATCTTTAACATATTCTTTAAGATATCCTTTTATCATTAGACTTACAGCTGTTATTATCTGATCATTTTTTGATAGTTTGCTGTTGTCATATGTAATTAGATTATCTGGACATTCATTTGATAGTTGTATAATTATTTTTTCTATATTTTTATCAAATATTGCAGGAATCCAACGGATATAATATTTTTCCTTACTTTTAAATAATTCTGGAATAATGGCGTGTTTTTTTATTAGATCTCCCGTAAACTGATATATTTCAAGTAGTATTTGGATATTTTTATTAAATTTATTCTTTGGAATATTACTTATTTCTCTTAGGAGGGAATATAATGTTTCTATTTTAGTATTTTTATTAAAAAGACAATCATAATCTGTTGTTATCTTGGATATTTCATAATTGTCATCTATATCTATTGATAAGTTATTCCATTGATTTGGATTATCCCATCGTTTAATCAATATGTTCTCCAACCATTCATCAAAGTCATCAGAATTTTCATCAAATGTTGCAGTATCTTTATCATCTCCTAACATTATTGTAGGTTGGAGATGATTGTATAAATAGATTTCATAATTATCAATATTTTTCTTATAATATGCCGCCATTGATTTGTAGATTTTCATCAGTATTGATTTAAAATCATAATCATAGAACATAGGATTATCCTTTAAAAATATGGATATATGCTCAAGCAAATCGTCAATAGTTGAATAATCAGCTACACCAACATCATCACATACAATATTTTTATGATAAAAGAGTTCACTAATGTCTTTGATATTATCACTGTTTTCATATTCCAGCATTTCAATAAGGTCACATCCTTGAAGTTTAAATACTTGAAATGGGTCCTTATCAACTTCATGAACCATCATATGAATAAGTGCAGCAATATGCTTACAGATATATGCATAATCTGGACAACTGCAGTTTGATGAGAAATCATCTATAGAATTTGGGAAAACTTGAATTCCCTTTTTGCTTAACTGTTCATATAATTCAATAGGTAATTCATGATTAAGAAGAGCTGAAAGCAAGATATCTGAATTATTAATCGTATCGAGAATAATCTTCTTTTCTTTATCCGAAAAAGTTTTAAATTTAATATCTGTTTCATAATAATCAGAATATCTTCCCTGTACCTTTGAAGTAATGGAATTATCTTTTATTTCTATGTCATATACTTTGCCTGTATTTGCATATGATTTACCTCGGGGTATTCTGTTGGTAAAATCCGCATCGTGAAGTGCATTCATCCAACTATTTCCCCACCATGTAATACCAAATTTCATACTTAATTCTATTTAATTTATATGATTTATAATATTGTATTAAAGATTAATTTTCATTGTCATTATTTTGAATTTTCTAAACATTAGATTTCTGTAAGAATAGATTATGATAATGATATTTTATTCATTTATGATATTGTTTTTTTTTTCATAATATGATAAATTCATACTAAATTTTAATAAAATACATCTTTGTTAATATTATATGAATAATATTTATATTACTTTATTTTAACATTAAACTTATATATTAATGAAAAACATATTTTTTATTAGTAAAAATTTTTTATCAATAGCTTTTATTATTGATTTATTTAAAATAAAACATTTCTTTTATTAAAAAATTTTTATAAAACAAATAATCAATTAAACATCATTCAATAATATTATTATTATGAAAATTTAATTGAACAATATTTAATATGGATAGTTAAGATAATTTATAAAAATATAATTTTTTTCCGGAGGAATTACTTTGAAATTAAATAAAACGATTATTATTGCTATATTTGCTGTGATTATTGTAGCAATTGCGGGATATATGGTATTTGTTCCTAATGAAGATGATATATATAATCAACAGATGGGAATTGTATATGATGATTTACAAGAATTAAACGCATTTCTAAATGAGAGCAATACAACACAGGCTGTTTCAAATAATGCTCAAATAGAAGAATTTACTACAAAAGCAGATAATATAACTGCTACTGCAGATAAAGACATTGAATTATTAAGAAATCTTAATAACTCTATTAGTAACTCTACACGTAAGGAATACATAGGATTGTGTGTAGAAGACTTAGAATTGCTTAAAAAATCTGTAGTTGATTTTAAGGATGGATTAAATATAGTTAAGGATATGAATGGGGGTAAAATATCTGCATCAGAAGCCCTAACCAAAATATCTGAAGTTGATCAGGATATGAATAATACAATTTCTCAGGGTGAATCTATTGAAAATCAACTAAAAGATTATGAAAGCAAATATCCATTTGTTCTGGTAAATGGTTCACAATCTCTAATACCAAAGTAAACAAGTGATGAATCAATCAAGTAATTGATTGATTTTCTTTTTTTTTAATTTTTTTTATTAAATTCTCAATGAAAATTATTTAATCTGATGGATTCAATTGATGAATGTTTAGTTAATCAATCATCATGATGCAATAGGATTTGTAATGATAGTGACGGCTATTATGATGTCAATTATTTTGTTTTGAAATTACAATTAAATGATTAAACACTAAATTTATAATCTAATTAAATATTTTCTATTCTTTTTTTTCTTTTGCAGTATCTGAGTTAATTAAAAAATTTTTTGACCGTTATATCAGGTTAAGATTATAATTCAATAAATGCATGGTCAGATATGTTTTTATACACTCATTTTATTATATGTCTTTTATTAACGTAAAAATGAAAAAAGGGTTTGGAGGTTAGATAGTCACGTTTTTAGTGTATGTTTGTGTTTTGTCTTCTTTTGTATATTCTACTTTTATTTCATGTTGGCCTAGATAACTGGCCAATATTTCAAATAAGATACTGTTTGGATTATCATCCACTGTGCCGTTAAATACTACTTTTCCATCTATGTATATGATTAAATATCCATTTATGAAATTCTGGCCAAAGATTGTATTTAATCTATTAAGTGTGAAATAGTTCGTATGTGGTATGCTATGGTCTAATATAGCAACCGTATTACTTCTTGGTAAGAATACCTTAATGAAGTGGGTCTTGCCATTGTGAACTTTGACAGCACTACTTGAATGTGATTTTCCATTTTTATTGGATTGATCTTTAGATTTATCTGAATTTTCTTTACTAATAATCACAGTTACAGTAGTATTTGATGGATTATATATATCATTACCTGAATATGTAATGACACCCTCATATTTTCCATAGTTTAATGTTATGTTTTTAAATGTAACTGTATCATTAACTATTGAAGCAATATAATTAGTTTCATTGACTGTTAAGATTGTTGTACCATTTGTTATTGAATTTCCATTTTCATCAGTTACATTTATCGTTACATTAGCCATTCCACTAGAAAAGCCAGAAACAGCCTCTGCGGTAATGGTTGTATTAAGTTTAGGAATTGTATATGCCTTAAGGATTCCTACAAAATATACCTTTGCCATGTCTTCCCATTCATCTTTGTTATCACTTACAAAAGACTGGCCATATTGTGCATGAATTCTAGTATCATGAACAACAGATACTGTATTTTCAAATGTAATTCTAAATTTGTCTCCTTTTTTAATTGGAACAACATTATCCAATTTAACTGTTTCATATCCACTTAATTTACTTATTCCTTTCTGGGTATATACATCAACATCATTTACTGATATTGTAAATTCATATTCTCTGCCACTTTCATTGAATACTGTTCCTACAGCACTGATAATTTCATCCTCTTCAGCCGTGAAGACACTGGCATAATATTTACTTTCTGGCAACAGTTTGATATCTCCACCAACATCATGCTGGTAAATTCTAGTATATGGATCATTGTCAATTATATAACAGACACTTTCCTTGTCTGCAAATGATGTGTCATAATAGGACAGGTAGAAGTATCCATCATCACCCCAACTGGTTCCCCAACTATTTTTACAAATCCATGCACCATCACCTTCAGGAGTTTTTAGGAAATTATACCGAGAATAATTGTCATCCCAACCCACGACACAAATCCTATGGGTTGATTCATCTTTATCATAATAATATTGTGCAGAACTTGATTCGTTGAAATATTTATTTTTATCGAAATTTGCACAATGACTTGCTGCTACTGCACCATAATTTATTAAGGCGTTTTTGATTAAATTTCTATCTGTAGCATTTTTTATTGGAGGAATAATAACCACATTTTGAATATGAATGTCTTCAGGAGTTATGAACAATGAGGATATCTTACCTAATTCATCATAACCATCATATTCATCAGGGAAAACTCCAAGCCAATCAATTAAATAGGCAACAGCAGAATATGGATTTCCTCCTTCTTTAATAGTGTCCACTCCGTATTTTGAATATTGAAGCATTGAATTTTGCATATTGTTTACAGATAGAGAATATGTCTTATTTGTATATCTAAGCAATGAGGATTCAAGTGCTGCCATGTTTCCAAATGCCCAACATGATCCCATGAAACCCTGATTTTTAACGGATGTGACCCATCCATATTTTCTCAAATCAAATTCATCGGGCATCTTATCAAATGAAAGAGTGTTGTTGGTTATTGTAAATGGTTTTACCTTATTTTCAAAGTTATAGAAATCATTGGTATTGTTGAATGATTTAACATCGGATGTGTAAGTGTTATTAGATTCTTCTTCCACTTTTCCATATACTGTGCATATGCTTATCCCATCAGAGGGATTGTTGAAGTAATTTCCAATTAAGCTTAAAGTAGTATCATATCCATAGATTGACAATCCTTCAGAAGCAGTATTGTTTACAAAATCATTTCCTTTAAGGAGTACCTGACCCTCATCAAAATAACATGCACCACCATAGGATATGTCATCCAGTAGGCTGTTGGATTTAAATTTGGAATTAAAAATCTCAACATCAGTATAACTTGTATAAATTGCACCACCCTCATAATTTGCAGTGTTGGATGTGAAATTTGTATTGTTAATAACTAGATTTCCATCTAATTGAAGGATAACTCCTCCAAAATCAGAAAAACAGTTATTGAATGATGTATTATTAATGTTTACATCACTTCTGAAAACAGAACCATCACCAAAACTATCTGTAAAAATGGCACCACCATTGTTTTGACTAGATACATTGTCAAATTCACAGTTATTAATTATTAAATTTGAAATAATTTTTGCTCCAATTGCACCAGCAGTTTTATAAGCATATAAGTTTTTGAATTTGGAATTATTAATTTTTAATGTTCCATCATTCCTTAAAAAGATTGCTGCAGCATATTTTGAAGTAGTATTTAAGAAATTGGAATTGTCAACAGTTAACCTTGAGTTTTCCAGATAAATTTGGCCTTTAATAATTTTATCGCTACTGCTGATAAATGTTGAATTGACAACATAAACTGTGGAACTAATAGAAGTGATTGAAGCACCATTTTCACCGCCATTATCAATGAATTTACAGTTATTAATGTTTAATGTAATATTATTAGAATAAATGGCTCCACCATCATATGTTTTGTTATCTCCAATACAATTTATGAATGTAACATTGTTTAATGTTAATGTGGAATTAACACTAATTGCTGAACCATACCCATAAAAAGCATTTTTAATAATTAAATTATTTATTTCAACTTTATTTCCAGTTATATCAAATGCCCTAGATTGATTGTTACAGTCAATTATATGATTATTTCCGTTAATTATAAAATTATCCCTAGTTATATTAACTCCACCAGAATAATTTTTGTCACTTTCTTTATTGAATTTATAATCACTTTCAAATGTAAAACTTGATTTTTCAGCCGATATTTTTTCATGAAGACCATTATATGATGTATCACTAACATCATCTAAATTATCAAAATCACCACTGTCATTTATATCAGTTGCAGATATTGTAGTGATTGAAATGAAAAAAACTACGACTATCAAAAAATACAATATTATTTTTTCATGTTTCATAGTTATCCTCTAAATGTATAATGTAATGTATATATCTTCAATAAAATATTTAAATTTTTGGCGCTGTAAATTTTCATAGGCTTAAACCATCTTTTTTCTTATTTTATAAGTCCAATCTATCATTTGATAATATAAATAACTTAATATTTTATTTCTATTTTTGTTCGTTTTTTACTTATTTATGTATTAGATTTCTATAGTAATTGTCTAATCTGTTTGAAGTTTTTTCTATTAAGGGGGTTGGATATATAGTAATTATCTGTCTATGAAATTAATTACGTGTTTTTCCATAAATTATTGTAATACTTCGGGAATTTCATAGTATTTGTTTATATATTCATAATATTTCTGAATTGCTAGACAATATGTTGCTTCATGGAAAAAATGTGGTATTATAATTAACGCTAATTTTTAATTTAAATTTATAAAATAAATATTATTTATTGTATAGTATAATTTCTCTAAAGTAAATAGCTTTAATTAGAAAATTAAGTATTCAAAATCAATAGGAATTGGGAAAGATTGATAATTATATTTTTGTAAAAAAGCATATACATTATCATCACATCAAAAAAAATAAAAAAAGGTAGTTAATTGAGGTTATTCTTTTTTTTTGCAGATAAACTGTTAATTATCTGATTGATTTCAGTAGTATATAAATTAGTATTTGGATCATCTGTATATATTAGAATGTAATTTACAGTACTGTTGTTTGGACTTATAGCAGTTACTATTCTAAAGTGATCTATAGTTACATTTGAACCTACCATGTCCTTTAAATTTATGGGAGGATATTCTGTCCATTTGGTAGATGAACCATATGTAATATTTTTTAATTCCGATGGTTTACCCGCATATTCACAGGTCTTATATCCATTTACATTTCATTCACTAATATTCTGGTATCCTGACTGATTTCCCTTAGCTACTAGAGCTTGATTAAATTCACTTTCAAATTTAACATCACTCATCACATAAATTAATGTAACATAAGTATTGTTTACATGTCCTACGGACCACTGCTGTCTCAATTTAATTCATAATAACTTGGTAAGTAATTTGATTAGTACTTCCCATTATTGTTTTTTTCACTATGGCTAAGTAAGAGAAATCCTCCAGCTACTAAAATAACTAAAAGAATTACTGCTCCAATAATAATTTTTTTCGTATCCATATAATAAACTTCTTATTGTTTTTTTTTATTATACTCTTATTGTAAATCATTCTAATTGTTGAAAAAAATACTTATTCTCGTTTATATTTTAATTTAAATATATGATTATTTTTACAATATTCTTACTGCTTAAGTATTTATAAAATTATTAATACTTGTAAATAATCTTGTAAATTATAATATTGTCTGGATAATATGTATTTAGAATATATCTATGAAACATAATATATAAGTGATTTAAAGTAATTGCTTTCTAGAAAAATAGAGTTCCTGATTAATTTATATGTGTTTTATTGAATAAAATGTTGCTTAAATTAATGTTTAATCTAATTTAAGTACGTGGATAAGTGTAACTTTATTATTTAAAATGAAAAATTAAAAGGTTGGATGATGTAATATTAATTATACATTATCTTTTCATCTTCATCATCCATATTCTGATAGTTTATTGAAGCATTATCATTTAGTGGATAAACATACAGTTGATTGTTTGTTAAATCAACACTATTGATATCAACAGCATTTATTTGTGTGTTATTGTATGTTTTATAGTAGTATATTCCTTTTGTTGTATTCATACATGATGAATAAATGGTATATTCATATTTATCTTCTGCTACTTCACAACATCCTTTTTGTTGTTCAACACTGCCTAGTATGTGGAAGAACTGGTTTACATTATCCTCTTCATCATCAAAAATTAAACTATTTTGTAGAGTAAATGCAACTTTTACAAATCTTGATACTGAATCAAGACCTCCTGGCAATCCTATGGTACCCATTCCTCTTGAATATGCATTTAAGTCGACAGATTGGCTGAATGTATTTTTTGGAGTCTTATGGGATAAGTGCCTGTAGTTTTTAAGATTAAATGCTTGTTTATCAAATGATGGTGCATTTGTCATTACATTTATAGGATTGCTATATATCATCAATCCCTTTTTATCTGATTCTATGACAATTGAATGTTCTTTATCTGAAATCATCCAGTGAAGGCCTGTTGATGGTAATTGTTGGCTGAAGTCCATGTTTAATAGATTGATGTTTTCTATTAATTCTATTGCTTCAGGTACTGTTTCACATTGGCTGAGGATATATGGGATAAATTCAAATGATGCTATATTATTCTTGTTGTCATTAGTTTCTCTATATATAGCTTCAGGATAGTTTAATCCTGCCATTGCAAGACCTTTTTCATTACAAGCATCATAGTATAATGGATAATTTTCCACTACAAACGCCATACCTATTATAGCATAATGTGAGGTTATATTATCTACTTGTCTAAATTTAAATTCATATTTTTGTGGTGTTATAACTACTGTTTCATTATAAGAATATTCTAAATCAAGATTTCTTCCAAAATAATGGTCTTCTTCAGTTTGAAAACTAGCTGCTGTACACATATCTTTTCACCTAAAAATATTATTTTTCTTTTATAATATTATTATATTTTTTATTTGGTAATTTATTTTTCTACAAGATAAATAATGTAGTAAATTGTAAAATCTAAAATAAAAAGGTGGTGATAGTTTAAAAAGTTTAAAAATTATAATTATTTATACAATAGAATAACTTATGCTTGATTGTATTATTTAACATATTGATTATTTCATCAGCTGTTCTAATCGTATAAGTTCACTAAGACATATGCATCCAAAACCTGATTTATATTGACCTATATTTTCTTTTCTATCCTTATTATCTATACATATTCCTTCTAGTGCTTCACATAATGTTGGAATATTATATTCCTTTGTATTTATGCTTATGGTCTGTGTTGACTGAAATTCATCTTGTGTTACAATACACATGTTATGGTGGTATGCATATGTGATTAGAAAGCTATCTGCATCATCAGGATGTTCTTGTGTAGCTGTATTGAAGTATTCGGGAAATTTGCTTCTTAACAGGTTATATGTATCGGTAATTTCATTGCTAATGCTTGGCTTGAATATGTCCTTGTATTCATTGGTGAAAAAGTCATCATCAAGTTCATCCCTTACTTTATCTAGTGATATTGCAAGTCCTTCATCCAATAATCTTAGGAAGTTTTTATAATGTACTGGAAAGCAGTCCTTATCATATTGTTGTCCACTTTGGAATCTGACAAAGATATTAGTATCAATTAAGTATTTCGGACTCATCATCGTCTGCCTCCATAGATTTTATCTATTACATATGGTATTGCAGTATGTGGAAGTCCTAATTCATTTGATAAATCTAAATCATTTATAATATTTTCATCATATGCTTCAAGCAGTAATTCAACATATAAATATCCGTTCTGATTAAGATTCTTGGATGCCATTGATCTGTACTTTTGTTGGGTTTTATTTCTTTTCTTTTTCTGATGAACCTTAGGTTCATTATCATCTTCTTGTTTGATGGTTGTTTCTTCAACACTTTCCTCTTGATTATCATCTGGTTTATATACTCTTTTTATTAGTTGTTTTTCAAGTTCTTCATCTGAAAGTATTTTTAAATTTTTAAGTCTGTAGAGTATGGTTTCTAGATTTGCATTATATCTTGCAGATACTATTCTAATTACTGAATTAACATTGCTGATGCGTATGTTCTTTATTTCCTTTTCTGGGAGTAATATTTCTGATGCTACTGAGTTACAGAATTGTTCTTCTTT
>SUTR01000006.1:0-14899 GCA_015062825.1 Methanosphaera stadtmanae | reverse complement strand
CTGATGCGTATGTTCTTTATTTCCTTTTCTGGGAGTAATATTTCTGATGCTACTGAGTTACAGAATTGTTCTTCTTTTTCTCTATTATAATCTCCGCTGATGCCATCTTTACCAATTAGAAGATGTGCATATTCATTGAATAATGAGAATATTTTTTCTTTTTCTGTATTTCTATTGTTTATTCCTATTATTGGTAGTTGCTGATTGTTGAATGCATATCCTTTAATATCCTCTGATTTAATATTATAAAACTTGAATATAAGTATATTTAATTTCTCAAATTCTCTTATCCATTGATCTATGGTGTAATTGTTTAGTTTATCTGCATTCACATCCAAAGAATCTTTAATTATATCTACTAATGTCTTCTTGGATTCTTTCTTATTAAGATAATAAGGGAATGTTAAGTCTTTATCTAATTTTTCGGCTATGTCAAGTAGTAATTGTCTTTTTCTTTTTGCATGTTTTATTTCTTTTAATATTTCTGGACTGGATAGTATTCTTTTGTCATTCATTGTACGATAATCTTTAACATATTGTTCTATCTTTGGTGGAGGGGTATTGTTGAGGAATAATAATGGACTTACATCATATACATTTGCCAGTTTGTTAATATTCTTGTAAGTTAATATGCCCGTTTCTTCCCATTTTTCTAATGTTGATTCCTTAATTTTTAGCTTTTTGCTGGCTGATTCTATGGTATAGTTTAGTGATTTTCTAGACCATATTATCCATTCAGGGTTTACTTCTATACAATCTGTCATATTATATTCACACATCCAGAAGATAATAAAATATTTTTTTCTAATTTTCAACTTTATAACTTTTTATGTTTTTTAAATTATTTATTTTTTTATTAGTTTTTTCTTTATTTAAGTGAGTATTATATTTTCAACATTTTTAATTCTTTATGTGGTAAATAATTGTGTTAGTTATATTTATTACTTTATTTCATCTTTAATTAATGATAAATGAGTATATTTTCATATAATTTATGAATTTCTTTCAAATATGTCATTAATTAATATAGTTGTTGTTATCTTTATTTATGTTTTTTTTCTTTTTTGAAAACATTTATATACTATGAAATAAATAATAGGAAGTAGGAAGCATACTTCCGATATTTTATTATTATTGATAAAATATTCGAAGTATAAAAAAATGTTTCAATATTTAACAAAAAAGGTGTAAATAATATGTCAGAACAAGATGATAAAATAGATAGTATAATAAAAGAAATTGATGAATACGGTTCAAAATTCCTAAGACTACAGTTTTCAGATATTCATGGTATCCCAAAAAGCATGGCAGTATCATTAAAAAAACCAGAAGATGCAGAAGATATAATAAAAGATGGATTATTATTTGATGGATCATCAGTACCTGGTTTTTCAGATATAAATGACAGTGACTTAGCATTAAAACCAGATATATCTACATTTTCCACATTACCTTGGAGACCAGAAGATAAAGGAACATCAAGATTTATCTGTGATGTATACAATACTGATGGAACTCCATTTGAAGGCGATCCAAGAAGTGTACTAAAAAAATCATTAAAAAAAGCAGAAGAACGGGGATATCAATTCAACATGGGTCCGGAACCAGAATTTTTCATAATCGAACAAGATGAAAATGGAGAATATAAACCGGCAGATGAAGCAGATTACTTTGATGTAGAACCACTAGACAAAGGAACAGACATAAGAAGAGAAATCGTATTAGGACTAGAGAAATTAGACTTTAACATAGAAGTAAGTCACCATGAAGTAGCACCAGGACAACATGAAATCGACTTCAGATTTGCTGATGCATTAAAAACAGCAGATGCAGTAATTACATTCAAACAAGCAATTAAGGCATTAGTAGATAACTTAGGTTATCATGTTACATTCATGCCTAAACCATTTTTAGGTGTAAATGGAAGTGGAATGCATTGTAATCAAAGTCTATTTAAAGATGGCAAAAACATATTCTATGACCCAGATACCGAAACACAATTATCTCAAGAGGCAATGTACTTTATTGGTGGATTATTAGAACATGCACCAGCATTATCTGCAATACTATCTCCAACCGTAAATTCATATAAACGTCTAGTACCTGGATATGAAGCACCTTGTTATATAGCATATGGACTTAAAAATAGATCAACATTATTAAGAATTCCAGCATCACGTGGAATTGGTACAAGAATTGAATGTAGATCTGCAGATCCTTCATGTAATCCATACCTAGCATTTGCAGTATTGCTAGAGGCAGGTTTAGATGGAATGGATAATAAAATAGATCCTGGAGAACCAACAGAATTCAATGCATTTGAATACAGTCCAGAAGAATTAGCACAAAAAGGTATTGAAACTTTACCAACAAGTTTATGGGAAGCATATCATGCATTAGAAAAAGATGATATAGTTAAAAATGCATTAGGTGAATTTGTATATAATCAATTCTACACTATTAAACGTCAAGAATGGGATGACTACAGAATACAAGTATTTGACTATGAACGTGAAAGATATTTGAATATATGAGAATAGTATAATGATTATTTTTATCATTTACTATTTTTTTTTCATTCTTCATAAAAAAATTAGTATTTTAAAAAATGAAGTTTTTTTATTTAAGAAAAACTAGATGTTAAAATAAGTAAATTATTTAAATGGAGTTGTTAATTTTATTTTTTTCTATTTCTCATTTTAAATTCTCCATTGTTTTGTCATGTTTATTAAATAAAATTTTTACAGCTATAAAATTTCAAAATTGTTTTTAATTTATTTTTATGTAGGGATATTTCATATAAACATAAAATAATTAAAATTCTAATAATAATTTAACATTGAGGAATAATTATGGTAGCTTTTGAAAGAACACGATGTGGTATTCCACAATTAGATAAAACTCTAGATAATATTAGATTAGGAGATAATGTAGTCTGGCAAGTATCTAATCTAAAAGAATTTTCATATTTTGTCAATCCATTTATAAAACAAGCATTAAAAGATAATAGAAATTTAATCTACATAAACTTTGGACAACATGAACCATTAATACCAATGACCAAAGAGGATATGCAACAACTAGAAAAAGAAAAACGAAATAAGAACACAGATTTTGCAATGATAGAACGAAATGGGATTAAAATTTATAAAGTTGATCCAATGAAACAATTTGAATTGTTTACACTTGAAGTTCATAACATCATATCTAAAGAAGGATGGGATGCATTTTATGTATTTGATTGTCTATCTGATTTACAAGCAGTATGGTCTACCGATCTAATGATGGGAAACTTTTTCAAAGTAACGTGTCCATATCTATTTTCATTGGATACTATTGCATATTTTCCAATAATTAGAGGAAAACATTCATTCGAAGCAATTGCTAAGATAAGAGAAACGACACAATTGTTTTTGGATATATATTCTCAAGATGAAGATATTTATATTCATCCATTAAAAGTATGGAATAGATATTCAAAAGAAATGTTTTTAGGTCATAAATATGATTTAAAAACAGGTGATGTAATAGCATTAACAGATGGTATGGAAGTCAGTAAATTTTATAAAGTCATTAACTCAAATGACTCTAATAAACAAAATACTGATAGTTGGGAAAGATTCTTCCAACAAACAAAACTTCTTCATGATGCGGGATTAAATGTGGATGATAAATGTGAACAAATGTGCAATATGATATTGGCAAAGGATAAAAAGGTATCTGAAAAAATTCATGAATATTTTGATTATGAAGATTACATGGCTATATATGATCGTTTAGTGGGTAGTGGAATGATAGGTGGAAAAGCATGTGGGATGTTATTGGCTAGAAAAATTATAGAGAAAGAAAAGCCAGAAATATTTGCATACTTCGAACCTGATGATTCATTTTACATAGGTTCAGATCTATTTTATACTTACATTGTTTCTAATGATTTATGGAATATACGAGTTAAACAGAGAACTAAAGAAGGATATTATGAAGCAGGGAAAGAATTAGAGGATTGTCTTAAAAAGGGAACATTTTCAGATGATATAAGAGATAAATTCATAACAATATTGGATTATTATGGACAAAGTCCCATAATTGTAAGATCAAGTAGTCTTCTGGAAGATGGATTTGGAAATGCATTTGCAGGTAAATACGAATCAGTATTCTGTGTAAATCAAGGAACAATAGAAGAAAGATTGGAAGCATTTGAAGAAGCAGTAAAAACAGTATATGCAAGTACAATGAATATATCTGCATTGGAATATCGTAGATTGAATGATTTGGATGATAAAGATGAACAAATGGGATTATTAGTACAAAGAGTATCTGGATCATACTATGGGGACTTCTTTTTCCCAACAATGGCAGGAGTAGGATTCTCATACAGTCCTTATTCACCAACACCAGGTTCAGAACAAAATGATGGGATGCTTAGATTAGTTATGGGATTAGGTACCAAAGCAGTAGATAGAACCAAGAAGGATTATCCAAGAATAATAAATTTAAATCGCCCAAGAGCATTAGATTATCCTGATATAGCAGAAAGACATAGATATTCCCAACATTCATTAGACATTCTTGATATTAAAGATAGATCCATACATGAAATAAATGTAGATGATGGATTGAATGTACTTCCAAGATACGGAAGAAAAAATGTTATAGAACATGATATAGAAGCTGAACAAAGACTAAAGGAACGTGGCCAAAACAGGGAAGTAGTATTTGTAAACTGTAATGGAATCATATGTAACGATATTTTTATAAATCTAATGAAAAATTTACTTAAGACATTAGAAACAGCATATGATTATCCAGTAGATATAGAATACACAATAAATATAGGACAGGATAATAATTTTGTAGTAAATTTATTACAATGTAGGCCATTACAAATATCAACAACAAAAGAAATAATAGAAATTCCTGAAGATAAAGGAAAAACTTTCTTCCATATTAAAAATGCATCTATGGGAAGATCACGTAAAGAAAAGATAGATATCCTAGTATATGTTAATCCATATAACTATTATAAATATCCATACAATAAAAAAAGTTCAATTGCTAGGATTATAGGACAAATCAATAAATATTGTAAAGAAAAAGAGGCTAATTCCATGTTGATTGTACCGGGAAGAATAGGAACATCTTCACCAGAACTGGGATTGCCTGTTGTATTTGCAGAAATAAGTCAATTTTCAGCAATAGTTGAAGAATCATATAGTCAGGTAGGCTATATGCCAGAATTATCCTTTGGAAGTCATATGTTCCAGGATTTAGTGGAGGCGGATATATATTATGGTGCAATATTTGAAAATGAACAAACACTCTCCTTTAACAAGGAACTGTTGGGTGGTTATCCGAATATATTAAAAGAAATAATTCCTGATTTGGATGAAGAATTATATGACATGATAAGTGTAATAAACTTTGAAAAAAGTCTAGAATTCTATCATGATATGAGAGAAGATGAAAGTAAATGTTTATTAATAAAATAATTATTCCACAAGGAGAATTGTAATGGTTAAAGTTACTATAATCGGAGCATCGGGTACTGTTGGAAAAAATGTTGCATTTCAATTAGCTAAAGAAAATGTGATAGATGAAGTAATACTATTGTCTAGACAAAAAAGCCATCAAAAAGTATGTGGTGAAGTGACTGATATGTATGATGCATTAGCAGCAGAGAATATTGACAGTAAATTAATACCTACATATAATATTGAAGATATGGTAGGTTCAGATATTGTTCTTATTACTGCAGGTGTTTCAAGAAAAAATAATATGACACGCCTTGATTTAGCACAAATCAATTCAAAAATAATAAAAAATTACTCACAAAATATTGCAGAATATGCTCCAAATTCAATTATATTGGTAGTAACAAATCCTGTTGATGTAATGACAACAATTGCCTTGGAATATTCAGGTTTCGATAAAACTAAAGTTATTGGTTTGGGTAATCATTTGGATTCACTTAGACTGAAAAACTTATTGGCAAAACACTTTGATATAAATAGTGGAGAAATCCATACGAGAGTAATTGGTGAACACGGTGATCATATGGTTCCACTTTTAAGTTCAACTACTATAGGTGGGATTCCACTTAAATATTTTTTAAAACATCAAGATTTGAATATTAATCAAATGGTAGAAAAACTAAAAAAGGCAGCTGAAAATATTATTTCAAAAAAAGGTGCAACTGAATATGGTCCCTCTTTTGCTATTGGAAATCTTATTTCAACTATTGTAAATGATAGTAGGAAAATATTAACTGTTAGTACTTATCTTGAAGGTGAAATTGAAGGAGTTTGTGATGTTTCTTTAGGTGTTCCTGTAATTCTTTGTAAAGATGGTATTAAAGAGATTGTACCTATAAGTGTTGAAGCTCATGAAAAAAATGAATTTTTTGATGCAGCTAAAACTGTCAAAGAATGTACAGATAAAATAAGATGCATGTTAAATAATTCTTAACCTCTTCTTTTTTTTTGATTTAATTATGTTTGCAGAAAATCATTTTATATTTGTAATATTTTTATACAATTAAAAATGCTTAAAATTTCTAAAAAAAGGAAGGATAATGATAATTAATTATCATTTATCTAAAATATCTTATCTAACTAGTGGTACGCCTGTAATATGGGATGCTTCCATGGTTAATGCCACTAAATCTTCTTTCTCTAATTTTTCTATATCTGTATTTCCAGCCTGTTGAGTTAACATTTTTGCTTCTTCGGTCATGACCTTAATATAATTTGCAACATGTTCTCCTCCTTTAACTGGATCTAATCTTCTTCTAAATAACCTATCTTGGGTAGCTATACCTTTTGCACAGGTTCCTTTACTACATCCCTGACAGACTTTACAGCCTAGTGCTATTAAAGCGGCAGTTCCTATATATGTTGCATCAGCACCTAGTGCTATTGCCTTAGCCACATCTGCTCCGGAACGTATACCACCAGCTGCTACAAGACTTACTTCCTCTCTAAGATTAATATCTCTAAGAGCTGTATCTGCTTCAAGTATTGCTTGTATTGTAGGAATACCTGAGTGTTCAGTTACAACCTCTGGTCCTGCACCTGTTCCTCCTTGCATACCATCAACAACAATTATATCTGCTCCAGCCTTAGCTGCAATTTTAACATCTTCTTTTACACGTCCTGATGTGAATTTTACCATAATTGGTATTTTCCAATCAGTTATATCACGCAGCTGGTTAATTTTCATACCTAAATCTTCAGGACCTACTATATCCATGTGTCTTGCAGGGCTTAATGCATTGGTTCCCATTGGAATATTTCTAATTTTAGCTACTTCTGCTGTAACTTTTTCTGCCAGCAGATGGCCACCCATTCCTGCTTTTGAACCTTGACCAATTTTTATCTCTATAGCATCTGCATTATTCAAGTAATTTGCAGATACACCAAATCTTCCGGATGCATATTGTGCAATTAATTTATTTGCAAAATGTCTTTCTTCAGGTAACATTCCTCCTTCACCAGTATTTGTAATTGTACCTGCTAGTGTTGAACCTCTTGCCAATGCTATTTTTGCCTCTTTACTAATTGCTCCAAATGACATTGCTCCAATCATTATTGGTGTTGATATTTTTATTGGATTTTCAGCAAATCTATTACCTAAAACAACCTCTGAATTACATGGTTCTCGATATTTATCAATTGGAGGTCGGGATACCTGTGCAGGAAGAATTGTTAAGTCATCAAATGATGGAACATGACGTATTGCTCCACAACCTCTAACTTTATATGAACCTTCAATAGATTTACGTTTAATCTCAAGCATAGTATAATTGGACCATATGCCTCTTTGTTCATCTGGTAGTGGTGTTACATATATTGCATTGTTTGGACACATTTCTTCACATATTTTACATCCAACACAATTTTCCTGATGAACTGCTTGTGGTTCATCATTTATCACTTCATATACTCCATGGGGACAGTTACTAACGCAGCTATAACAATTTTGACATAATGATTTTTTAGGATTATCACATAAATACCAACAACATCCTGGTCTGTCATTATTTCTTTTACATATTTCAGATCTTCTATTTACTGCAAATGGCATTTAAATCACCTCTCCTTTAATTGTTTTAATGGTTTAAATACTGGACATACTGAATATTTAGTTCCTGAAGCTTTAACTATTTCATCAATATCTCTTGTAAGTTTTGCTATAGGTTTCCATGCCAGATTATCTTTTTTATCAACAATCAATGTTTGATTAACTATATTATTTGATATTAAATAATCAAGTATTGTAGTTACTACTACACCATCCTGACCTTGGTTATGGTTTAATGATTTGACTGTTAAAATTTTTCTATAGTCACCTATTACTCCTTTTAAGTCATTTCTTAAGTTAATTGGTACAAATGTTCTAGGACATATTGAAAAGCACATATGGCAGTCTTCTGGACATTTTTTTCTTTTTTTACGTGGTTTTGAGTTCTTTATAAGTATTAATTCTTCAGGACATACATATTCGCAGGCTCCACATAGTACACATGCTCCAACATTTATAACATTTGCTCTCAAATCATCAAAATTTGATTCTAGGTTTTCTTCCATTATGTTTTCATCGGTTTTATCTCTCACATAGAGTACTGGTCTTGCTTTAGATTCCCTATTTTCTATATTTTCACGATTTGTTTTTGTTTTATTTGAAGCTATTCTTTCTAATAACTTTAACTGGGATGGTGTCAGTTCTTTTGCCTTTAAATATTTTTGTTTAATTGCATCTTCAATTATTTTTTCTCCTTTTTCTGTTCGAATAATTACTGTTGACCATCCATTTTCTGAACCTATTGAACCTACGGATATGTCTGATGTTTCAGAGGTTAACTCTACACATATATTGCAGTTTTTTCTAACTACTGTTTTTGCCGTTGTCAAAGGTATTTTTCTTTGTTCACCATTTTTTAAGTTTAAGAAGGCATATCCCTTTTCAATTCTAAATTTTTCTATTTCATCCATTGTAATGTTCATTGTTTCCAATAGTTTTGTAAAGTATGAATATGAAAAATTTTCCATACAGAATAAGCCTACTTTAAAGTATATGGGACTATCTGTATAATGTTGTATTTTTGATGCTGCCATTATTTCGCAAGGGGTTCCTACCATTGCTATTTTTTCTTGTGACATTTATTTCACCACATTAGATTTTTATTGGATTTGTTTGTGATTTTTTTAAAATTGGTATAATCTACGTCAGTTATTTCAAATCCGTATTTTTTCAATATATTTTTTAGTTCCTTTTGATCCTCTAGGGTTGATTGTTCTATTTGGGCATTTTTTCCTAGACTTTTTACTTCTCCAAGTACATATATAGTTCCTCTCATGATAGATTCACCGGCATCATCGGTAACATCACCTAATATTATTAAACGACCACCCATCATTAATAGGCCTGTCATAAATCCACTATTGCCACCAATAATTACTGTTCCACCTTTCATGATTTCTCCAGTACGTGAACCTGTATCACCTTTTACTACTACTGTACCACCATAGATTCCCTGGCCTGCTCCATCACCGGCTGTTCCTTCTATTATTAATTCACCATCCGTCATATTGTCTCCGGCAAACCATCCTGCATTTCTTTTGATGTGGATTTTTGGTCCGTCAATCATTGTTCCAACAAAATATCCTGCTGAACCATCAATTTCTATTTCAATTTCATCTGTTAAGCCTGCTGCTATGTTGTGATTTGATTGAGGATTTTTTATTATTAACTTCTTGTATTTTATTGCATGTTCTTTTATGGAACGATTTAATTCTTTTTCGTTCATATTTTTAGCATCTATGATATATTCTTGCATAATATTCCCTTCTTTAGATGGTATATGATCTGGTTTCTCCTGGAGCAATTTGTTCTACATAATCTGTGTCTAGTACGTCCTGTAATGACATTTCTTCTGATGCTATTGCAAATATGTCATCATTTTCTGCCATTACGCCAGGTCTTAATCCTAACTTATCTTTTGCTATTCCAATACCATTTGGTGTTCCTACTAATAGTGAAAATGGGCCATCTAAGTCTTTAACAGCATCTTCGAGAGCTTCTTCTAATTTGTATCCTTGATGTAGTTTATCTGCTATGTAATGTACTATACATTCTGTGTCATTCAATGATTCGAATACATGTCCTTTTCTTTCTAATGGATCTCTTATTTTCCAATAATTTGTTATTTGTCCATTATGCACTACAGTAATATCTGGTGTAATGTAACTTTGGTATGGATGTGCATGGTATCTGTCTATTCCACTTTCTGTTGCAAATCGGGTATGACCTATTCCATGTGTTCCTATTCTTTTTGGTACATCATATCTTTTTGCAATTGTTTTAACTTTCCCTATGTCTTTTATCATTTCAAATGAATGTGAACCATTTATTACTTGTATGTCTTCTATTTCATCTAAATATCTGATTAATGGTTTTAATTTTGAATATTCATTTAATTTTATTTCGCATCGATAAACATCATAATCTTCATCGGATTTAATTAATTTTTCTTTATATATGGGACTTTCTTCTTTAAGTGTTGTTTTGAGTTTTTCTAATATTTCAGGTTTGTTTTTTACTTCAATATTTAATTGATAATGATTTTTTGGTAGATTTAATCCACCGTATATTGCAAATCCTGCTGAATCAGGACCTCTATGCTGTAATGATTCTAGCATTGATGTTAAAGATTTCCCTACATTGTGGGTTTTTTTATCTTTATATATTATTCCAGCTATTCCACACATTTTATTATCTCCTACAAATTTAAATCGGAAACTATCTTCCGTTAGTGTTTTATGAAAAATCACGTTGGTGTTGCTTTTTTTTTAAAAATTTTTCAGTTAATCTAATAGGAAGATTACTTCCGATACTCTTTTGTGAAAAATCACAAAAAATAATGATTATTAATAAAAAAATTATTTAATGTATTTATATGAAATTTTAAAGCTTCATTATCATTTGTTGATAATTCTAATAGATATTTTGCTTTATTTAAAATTTGATTTTAGTAAATTCATTTAACATAAAACTATACCTATTAATATATTGGTTAAGATAATATATATAATTATTTAATTGTTTAATTTAATATATAAATAAAATATAAATTATATAAAAAAATGTTGAGTTATGGATTGTAATCTAAACATTATAAATAGATATCAAAAAATTTTTATTTTTTTTGCCTTTGAAAAAAAAATGAAAGGTGGTTATAATTAATCATAATAAAATCTTTTATTATTATTGTTTCAGGTTACTACTTTATATAATAATTTCTTTAATGTTTCTTTTTCTTCAGAGGTCATATTGGATGTTACTTTATTTTCCCAATTTTCAATATATTTTATGAATTTATCAGTTTTTTCTATTCCTTCTGGTGTTAATTTAACAATTTTTATCCTATGATTGTCGGGATTTTCATATCTTGTTATAAAGTTTTTATCTTCGAATTTTCTTAGTAATTTAGCAGTGTAACCTTCACTTACCTTAAATAAATCTACTAATTCTTTTTGGGTTGTTTTATCTCCAAATCTTATTCTTAGTAAAAAAGGTAATTCTGAGCGTGTGATGTCATCATCGTTTAATGTTTCTTGGATATATTTGCCATAATTTGACATCATTTCTTCTACATAGTGATAAATGAATATGTTATTGTAATTATCTTTTTTAAATTGTGGTGGAAGTGTCATTTTTTATTTATCTCCTTTAAAAAAATTTATGTGTATTTTTATATATAAATTTTATGAAGAAACTCTTTCCTTATGAAAGTATTTATATTATGTTTATCATAATTATATATAATAGGTGATAATTTGCAAAAAGAAAACAATTTAGCTAAACTGGGTTTTGGAGCAATGAGACTTCCATTAACTAATGAAAACAATCCATCCTCTATTGACATGAATGAATTTACACAAATGGTAGATTACTATTTAAGTCAAGGATTTAATTATTTCGACACATCATATGCATATCACAATGAAAAATCAGAAAATGCATTGAAAGAAGCACTTGTTGAAAGATATCCAAGACAATCATATAGAATTGCTGATAAAATACCAACATGGTTACTTACAAAAGAGGAAGATAATGATAGGTTAGTAAATGTAATGTTGGATAGATTATCCATTGATTATTTTGATGTATTATTAATACATAACATTAATGAATCATCAATTAAAAATGCTAAAAAAGCCAAATCCTTTGAATACATAGAAAAAGTTAAAAAAGAAGGCAAAGCTATAAAAGTCGGTATAAGTTTTCATGATAAAGCTCAATTGCTTGAAGAAATTCTTGAAGAATATTCACACATACTGGATATAGTACAACTGCAATTAAACTATCTTGACTGGGAGGATTACAGAGTACAATCACAAAAATGTTATGATTTATGTGAAAAATATGATATTGAAGTTACAGTTATGGAACCAATAAAAGGTGGAACACTTGTAAATATAGCAGATAGTGTCAGACAACAATTTATTCAATATGATAAAAGTAAATCCTTGGCAAGTTGGGCCTTAAGATTTGCAGCATCACATAAAAATGTTTCAATTGTATTAAGTGGGATGAATAATTTAGATGAAATAAAAGAAAACTGTGAAACATTCACAAATTCAGAAAAATTATCTCAAGAAGACTATAATTTTTTAATGGATATGGCAGATGAAATTAGGAAGACTGTATCAATCAGTTGTAGTTACTGTGGATACTGTGTAAAAGAGTGTCCAATGAATATTCCAATACCTGATTTCTTTAATTTATATAATTCAGATAAAATATATTCTTTAAATGCAAATTATGCACTTTATTCGGCTACTGCATCTTCAAATAATCCAGCATCCAGTTGTATTAAATGTGAAAAATGCATGGAAAATTGTACACAACATTTAAATATATCAGAACTGTTAGAAAATGTAGCAAATCATTTTGAAAGGTGATAAAATGACTGAAAAAGAATTTAGAGTAGATTTAAGTAAAATTACACCAGAAGAACTTGAAAAATCAATTAAACAAACACAATTGTTATTTAATGTTAATCATACAATGCCTATGACAGAAGAATATAATTCATTGATAAATGAATTGTTTGAAATGGGTATTGGAGAAAATAGTACTGTAAGTGCACCATTATCAGGCACGTCTTTTGAAAATGTTAAAATAGGAAAAAATGTATTTATTAATAGTAATTGTCTTATGATGGCACGTGGTGGTATAACAATTGAGGATGATGTTATGCTAGCTGCCAATGTACAGTTATTATCCAATAATCATGATGAATATGATCGTCAAGTGTTAATATGTGATGAGATTATTATTAAGAAAGGTGCATGGATAGGTGCTGGTGTAAGCATATTGCCTGGTGTGACTATTGGAAAATATGCAATTGTTGGTGCTGGGGCCATTGTTACTAAGGATGTTCCGGATTATGCTGTTGTTGTAGGTATTCCTGCCAAAGTTGTAAAGACATTAGATGAAAGTAAATTTTAAGTTGATATTATGGATGTTTCAGTTATACTTAATTCTAAATTAGATGATTCACAGATGGAAGTGCTTGAAAGATTTAAACAGTTCCAGCAGGCCATGATTGATAAGGATGAATCTTCTTTGAATGACATTATGGATGATAGTTATACTTTAACTCATATGTCTGGTAAAGTACAAACAAAACAGGAATATATTGAAGATATTTTAAATGGTGTTCTTAATTATTATCACTCCACAATTATAGAACCTACCATAATAGTTACTGAAGATATGTATGCAAAGTTTACTGCTGATGTTGAGTTGGATGCAAAGGTATATGGAATCAAAGGTAATTGGACATTAGATACTGATGTTACAATGAAGAAAATTGAAGATGTTTGGTATTTAAGTAAATGGGATAATTAATTATTCCAATGTTATTTTTTTTAACATTTAACTTTCATTAGAAAATACTTTCATTAGGAAAGTATAAATATTATTGTAAATAATATATTTATAAGAAGTGATACAATGGACTACATTAAATTATCAAATAATATAGAAGTACCTCAATTAGGATTTGGAGTATTTCAAATAGCTCCAGAAAATACAAAAGAAATAGTGACAGAAGCAATCAAAGTAGGCTATAGGCACTTTGACACTGCTCAAGCATATTACAATGAACAGCAAGTTGGAGAAGCAATAGCTGAAAGTGGAATCAATCGTGAAGAATTCTTCATAACCACAAAAGTATGGCATTCTCATCATGGCTATGAACAAACAAAAAAAGCTTGTGAAGAGTCATTGAAAAAATTAAAAACAGATTATATAGATTTATATTTAATTCATCAAAATATTGGGGATGTCTTCTCAACATGGAAAGCATTAGAAGAGTTATATGATGAAGGAAAAGTAAAAGCTATAGGTGTATGTAATTTTACACCTTCTAGATTTGTAAATTTATCAATACACAGTAACATTAAACCAATGGTCAATCAAATAGAAATCAATCCATTCTACCAACAACAAACACTTGAAGACTTTTATAAAGGATATGATACAGTAATTGAATCATGGGGGCCATTAGCTGAAGGAAAAAATAACATATTCTCAAATCCAATACTCAAAGAAATAGCACAACAATATGATAAAACTGTAGCACAGGTAATATTAAGATGGATAATACAAAGAGGAATAATAGTATTTCCTAAATCAGTCAACAAAGACAGAATGAATGAAAATTTTAACATATTTGATTTTAAACTATCTGATGAAGATATGGAAAAAATCAAAGAATTAGAAACTGGAAATCCAATAGCAGATATTGATGATCCGTTATTTGTTGAATCAATATCAAAATTTGGGGTGTAAATATGAAATTTGACTTAAATGAAGATAAAGAAGTAGTAGT
>SUTR01000093.1 GCA_015062825.1 Methanosphaera stadtmanae | reverse complement strand
GAAGATAAATATACTGCATTGAAATACTCTCTTTTGTCTTTGTTCAAAACAAACATTAACTACTCCTCATATGATAAAAAAAATACTCAAGATAACAGAAGGATTTAAATTTAAAATAACATCATTTTTTATTATTATCTTTATTAATTTTAGGGGATTTACAAATCCTGTTATATTTTTTTGATGAATATAAAATGGTCAAAGATTCAAAAAGAGGGAAAAATGAAAAAAAAGGTTGTTAAGTTATCAATATCAATATTACTTCTTTTGTCTGTCAAATAATCTACAGCCAGGACATTTATCATCATTACATTTATCAAATTTCTTATCTTTAATGTTTCGGACAGTATCTTCAATTTGGGATTCTACCCTTGATAATTGTTTATCATCCAAGTCATAATAAAGCATGTCATTATTCTTAATAGCATAAATTATACCCTTATTTATATTGTAGTCCTTAAAGTCAGGATTGTCCTTTAATGCTAATGCATACATACTTAACTGCTGCAGATACTTTTCATGATCATCAGATGATACCTTCTTCAAATCAGTATCAGTAGTTTTAAAGTCAACAATTGTAATATCATCACCATCTCTTACAAGTAAGTCTATCTGACCTGTCAGGTTATATGTATCATTTATGGATGTGAATGGATATTCTGATGCAATTACATCCCAATCTTTACCTGTCTGATTCCAATAATTCTTGATACCTGTTTTTATTTGTTCAAATGTGTCACTATCCTCGTCAATATTTTTATTGTTTGAAGCAATATGAGTTATTATCTCATCAATAATATTATCATCAACGGAATATCCACTTATCTTTCTTTGATGTATCTGGTTCATTATACTATGTGCTATTGTACCATAGAATAGATATTTGTTTGTACTGTATGCAAATCCATAATTATACTTCAGATTATATTCATGAGGACATTTGTTATAGTCATAGAAGCTAGAGAAACTAATTTCAATCTTTTCCTCTTCGGGAACATCCTCTTCTTCATCAGACAGATCAATAATATTTTCATAGTTTTCTTCAGTCAATTCTTCAAAGAGCATATCCTTATCATGCATACGATTTATTGCAGGTGCACTGTTTCCTGTTTTGCTTGCTGCATATGATATGATTAATAATCTCTTTGCACGAGTTAATGCTACATATAATACACGATCCTCTTCAAGGTTATCATCATTTGTTTCATCTTCAATTGTAAAGTCCTTATAATCAAAGTATTCTATAGGTGTATAATATCCCTTTGTACTTTTAGTCGGATAGTTTTCAACTGCCTTATCCACATCAGTCTCCTTTGGGAAGTTTCCATTCTGTATTCCACCTACGATTACTACTGGAAATTCAAGTCCCTTGGATTTATGTATGGTCATAATCTGCACATAATCATCATTTTCATCATCTACCTCTGGTGATGAGTAGCCATCAAGATTTGAATTCATAAACCAGAATAGGCCTGTAAGATCATGTTTATATACAATTTCCTCATAGTTAGCTATTGTTCTTGTAAGAGCTGCTATATTAGATAGGATTTCCTGATTTTCTATTGTAGGATTTTCAAATTTATCATCTATTATGTCAATATAGTCTATAAGCTTATAGTATATATCAAGTATCGTATCCTTTTTGTCATTGTAAAATTTTTCCTTCATCCTATTAAGATTTAGGAAAAAGTCCACATCATCAGGGGATACTCCTATATCAAGCAGCTGATTCTTATCAAATGTACTTAAATCATATGGCTTGCCTACTTCATCAAGTATTCTTTCTATTAATTCATCTGACTGACGGAATACATCCTCATACTCTCTGACCTTCCTGATATCTTTTTCCTCAATGTATTCAGGCAATAACTCCAATGCCTTTTGATAGAATTCATTCCTATAGTTATTATCATATTCTGACAGGTTATTTTTTGTTTCATCAGATATTTTGAAGAATCGGTTGTTGAATGAACCAACTCCCAGCCATTTTTTCTCCCAGCTACTAGGAATATATTCATCCCTATTTTTCTTCAAGTACCATATCAGCGTAATCATTGCCCGAACTTCTTGTTTATCAGTTAATGGATCGCTTTCTGATAGGTTATATGGAATATTTTCTCGTTCAAGTTCAGCTATTAATTTCTGTGCATTACCAGTAGTAACTGAACGGAACAATACACCTATGTCAGAGTATTTGTTTATTTTATTGCTTTGTTTTAGGTATTTGATTACATCCACTATCTTTTGTGCCTGTATTTGAGTCTTGTTAAATCCATATGTTAATGAATATACCTGTGATGCTTTATGATTATCTTTATTTGCATTTAATTGCTTATTGGATTTGCCTTCATCATCCTTTTTACGATAATCATCCATGAATTCCTCATTGAAATCAACTATGGTTTTTCCTGAACGATAATTTGTGGATAATGTAATGACTTTGGCATTATAATTGTCTTTAAATTCGGTGAAAAACTTTGGATAGCTGCCACGGAATCGGTAGATGCTCTGATCATCATCACCTACTACTGTGAATGAGTCACTTTTATCAATGAAATGTTCAAATATTTTCATTTGTGTAGGGTCAGTATCCTGGAATTCATCAATTAATATGTTCTTGAATCTACTGTTTTCGGCTATTGTATTATCCTCATCCAACAGTTTAAGGAGTTTTGTCTGTAGTAATGTGAAGTCCATGTAATTGTTTTCTTCAAGTATTTCAAGGTATTTGGGATAAGCCTTAACTATTGCCTGGTATTGTGCATTATAATAGTCGACTTTTAACTGTTCATCTGCCATTACTTCAGAGTATGGAAATTCAAAGTTATCTCCATCTTTAAAGCTATCAATAAATTCAATGTATTCCCTGGATACTGGATGATTTTCCAATGCATATTCTTCTAATCTGTCAATATCTACATTGAATGTGGTAAACTCATCAAACTTCTCCATTACCTTATTTAACTGTTTGCCTGTAAAATAAGCTTTTTCAGTTAAATCCAATTCCTTCCGGTATCTTCTGATAAACATTTTTCTACGCTCATCAGTATCATCATCAAGTATTGTAAATGCACTTTTTCCACATTCACCTAAGAGCTTAATACAGAAGCTATGAATAGTACTTATCTGCATCTTGTTTACTTTATTAATGCTTATGCCATTATCCTTCTCAGTTAATCTTTCCTTAAGTTCCTTGGCAGCCTTTCTTGTAAATGTAATTACTAGAAATGATTCTGCTTTAGCATCATTATCTTCAAGGAGATATTTGATTCTTTCTATAAGTACTCTTGTCTTACCAGCTCCAGGTCCTGCCTGTATAAGTAATGGCTTGTTTCCGGTATATTCCACGGCTTCTTTTTGATTATCATCTAATTTAATTTCAGACATTTTAATTACCCAAATATTAGTTATTTTAAACTATATTATATTAAGTATTTAAGAGTTATGTAATAAATCATTCTTTTATTTCTAAATTAAACCTATTAAAATGAGATTTTTATTGTTTAATGTTGGGGTTTATATATTTAAGTATATACTCTATTAAATTTTTTAAAAAAAAAAGAATTGTTGGAGGTTATTATTTTTTCTCAATAATAGTATCTATGCTCTGTGCTAGGTATCTGTTATTTTCTCCTGCTACAATTGACAATACATAAGTTCCACTTTTGAACTTGGTGTTTATTGTAACATCTATTATACCATTTACTGCATTGACCTTTGCAAATGTCTGTTTGTTGATTTTTATAGCCACTACTGTGGTGAATTTTATTGGCTGTCCATTGAATTCTACAATGCTTGCCGTTATTCTTGTCTGATTTGTTGTGGTTATAATTGGTACGACTTTTATAATAGGTCTTGTCTTATTAATGTATACTGTTATGTTTGCTTCTGCACGTTCATAGATGCTGTTTGAATAAACTGCTGTAATGGTGGTGTTTTTAGCTGATATTCCATATGCAAATGTATAGTCTATTGATGCCTTTCCATTTACTACCTTTGCTTGGATGTTTTTACCATTCTTATCCTTAATGGTTTCACCGTTTACTTTGAATATGACTATCCCCTCATTTAGTAAGGTGTAATCATCCAATACAATTGCAGTAAATGTGACATTTGTTCCACCTATAACTTTATACTTTTCTGTAAATAGTTGCATGTTTGCATTTCTCTTTTTTACATTGATTGTTGATGCATTACTCCTGGAACTGGAATATTGGCTGCTTCCACTATAGACTGCTGTGATGGAAATGTTATCCTTATTCCATGATTTAGGAACTGTATATTTTAGCTGTGCAATAGAGTCTACTACATTAACCTTAATTGCATTGTTATTATTATCCTTGAGTGTTTGGCTATTTACCTTGAATATTACATATCCTGTGTTTATTGGACTGTTATCTTCTGCAAGTACTGTTGCATTTAATGTAATGTTATCTGATATCCTGGCTTCTACATTATCTATTGTTGTTGTAGTTTTTATTGTCTTGTTTGCAGTTTTTGCTTTTTTATTGTCTTGTTTTTCTATATTATTTACTTGATTGTCATCTGTTTGTGTAATTATATTTGTCTGTTCCTGTTGAGAAACTTTTATATCATTGTCTGCAAGTTGATTTGAATCATCAACTGCTGATACACTTGCCATGAATGATAATATTACTAATGCTACAAGTAAATGTTTCCATTTAAGTATCATTTTAATATTTTCAACTCCATCTGTTATAATATTATGAATATACTATATTTATATTAAAAATATTATAAATACTTGAATGATGATAATGATTAATTGAATAAGAAAACGACTATTTAATCCTTTAAAAAATAGA
>SUTR01000092.1 GCA_015062825.1 Methanosphaera stadtmanae | reverse complement strand
ATCCATTCGGAATATTTACTTGTGATGAGCCTACCTTTGCATTACGTGTTGAATTAAATGCAACAAAGCCTATACAAGCAATAATTAGGATTAATATTAGTATTATTGCAATATTTTTTTTATCCATAAGATATCCTCCTAAATATGTATCTTTATTTAGAACCTTCTATTTATAATCATCTATTTGTTTGATTTTTAGAATTTCCAAATAATCCATGACATTATTATAAAAATTTTTAAAACTTATAAAGTATTTTTTAACTTATTTCCACGCCTCTTAAATGATGTTTATTAATATATATCCTAGTAAAAACAAATATATTAATATGCAATATAGAACACTAGGAAAAACTGGTATAAATGCATCAATTCTTGGTTTTGGAGCAATGAGATTACCTCAATTAGATGGAAATCCAGAACATGTAGATATTAATCAAACACGAAAAATGATAGAATATGCAGTGGATAAAGGAGTAAATATCTTCGATACAGCATGGCTATATCATACATCCGACCGTTCAAAGCCAGGAGTAAGTGAAACAGTACTGGGTGACATATTAAGCACATTTGATATGGATAAACTATACATTTCCACAAAAATGCCCTCATGGCAGATAACATCATGGGAATACTTTGACACAGTACTTGATAAACATCTTGAAAGATTAAAAACAGACCAAATAGATTTATTTCATATCCATTCAATCAAAGATTCATTCTATAATGAAATAAAAGATAATGGATTATATGAATTTATAGACCGAGCATTAGATGATGGTCGTATAAAGCATGCTTGTTTTTCAACCCATGGATCATATGAATTTCTAGAACAAGTACTCAGTGATTATGATAAATGGGAATCTGTATTGACACAATTAAATTACCTTGATGAAAATGATAACACAGGTCTAAATGGAGTAAAGAAATTAAATAGTTTAAATATTGGAACAATGATTATGGAACCATTACGAGGAGGACAACTTGCAGTTGGACAGCCAAGTAATGTATTGGATGTAATAAATAATGCACCTGGAAATTACACACCAATAGAATGGGCATTTAATTATCTTTATGATAAAAGTGAAATAAACTGTGTACTAAGTGGGATGAATAATCTGGAACAAGTAAAATACAATATTGAAGTAGCAGAAAAATCACATATAGGTATGTTAACACAAGAAGATAAAGAAATATATCCAAAATTAAGGGCAGAATATGAAAAATTAAAAAACATTCCCTGTACATCATGTAATTATTGTATGCCCTGTCCATATGGAGTAAATATACCTAAATGCTTCAAAGAATATAATATGGTTAAAAATACTGATAAAACTATAAATTCCATACAATATAAATACCACATGCATCATGACAGACAAGCACATAACTGTACACAATGTGGAAGTTGTATTACTTCATGTCCACAATCAATAAACATCCCCGAAAAATTAAAAGAAGTAGAAGAATACTTTGGAATGTGATATAAATGTCAAAAACAATCAAAATAAAGGATAATATAACCACTATGCTTTCAACAGACAATGCTGCAATAGAATTATTCAGACAAATAAATGAAATGACTGAAGAAAATATTGGAATAGACTTCAGAGAAGTTGAATTTATGAGCATATCATTTGCACTAGAATACGTATATCAAAAAGAAATCTCTAAAAAGAACATCACAGAAATAAACTTACTTGAAGATGATAAAAGGTTGCTTACACTTGCAAAATTAAGTGAATGAAAAAGGAAAGTAACACACATTCTTTTTTCATACAAAAAAATTTTCTTCTTTTCAAATAACAATTTTATAATTACTTTTTCTATCATCCCTGAGAGATGAATCATATTTTATCAAATCATAAACAATAGGATCATCAATTAAAATCTTCCAAACCTTATACGTAACCTTTATAAAATCATCATCCAATTTCATATTCTCATCAACAATAGGGCATGAATATGGAAACTCACTTTTATCAAGTATCAGATGAAACGTATCATCCCTAGATAAATGAGGTATTAATGGAAATGTTCTACATTGAATTGGCCTAATGCTACGATTACAATGAGGAGGATTAACACATTCAACAAGATAAATATCATCATTCCATGCATGGGGAAACTCAAGCTCATCAGAAGGAATGTAATAAAGATTAAAATCTTCATTATTCTCATACATTAACTCCTCGCCGGGCATAAGATATAATGCAAGCTCATAACCATTATTTTCATTATTCACACAACAAGCATCATTACATAATTGTCCACAATCAAAATCAAGGGGTGAAACTTCATCCAACATAGAATAAATCTTCTCTATACTTCTTTTCATTTTACTAGCAGATATTTCCATAAAAATCCAAATCCTTTAACTTTAAAAAAAATAGTGTGGTTTTTGATGAATAATAAACTTATTCACCAATAATTGTGATGATAACTTCACGATTTTGTCGTGGTCCATCAAAATCTACAAAAAATATACTTTGCCATACTCCAAGTGAAAGATTAGTACCTATAATAGGTAAGGTCTGATTGGAATTCTGTAATAATCCCATAAGGTGACTTTTAGCATTATTATCTATAATGTCATGTCTATAACTTTTATCTGGAATAATACTTTTAATCAATTCTTCATAATCATATAACAATCCATTTTCATCTTCATTAATAATAATTGCAGATGTTGTGTGTTTTGTAGAAATATTAATCAAGCCCTCTTCTATATCACTTTCTTCTAGAATCCTCTTAATATCATCGGTTATATTGATTATTTCAAATTTTTCTTTGGTTGAAATATGAATTTTCTCATGATAAAACATAAACTCAAATCCTTAATCTAGAATTGTGACTCAATATCATCCAAATCCATAGTACGTTCACAATAATGACATCTAAGTTCCACAGGCTCCCTATTCTGAACATAAAATTTTGTTTCTATAGGTTCATTACTATTGGATATGCAATTAGGATTACTGCAACTAATAACACCTGTAATCTCATCATGAAGTTCAAGCTGGGCTTTACGAGTAATTTCATAGTCACGAATAATATTAATTGTTGCCTGTGGTGCAAGAAGTACTAACTTGTCAACCTCATCAGAGGATAATTCCCTATTTTCAATCTTCACAATATCCTTAAATTCCATATCAGGACTTTCCACATTAATAGCCACCATCATAGATGTCTCATTATCTGGAAGATTAAGGATATTAAGCACACTAAGTGCACGATTAGCAGTAATATGATCAATAACGGTACCATTCCTAATTGATTTAACCTTTAACTGTTTCTTCTCAGTCATAATTATTCCCCCATATACAAAAATATTAGTTTAATATAATTCATTTTATCTTCATTTCTTTTTAAGCTTACGTGTCTTAATAGCTTGGCCATTATCAAAGTCATTAATTTCATAACTAGAAAGTAAAGATTTACCATAAGCTAATAGTTTATCATTCTTATTAACAATTAACACTTCATCATTACGACGAATATTCTCATCACATTCATTAACAAACTTGTTAAATACACTTTTACCCTTAAGGGCATATTCCTCTACACTTTCATCAACCATCACACGATAGCTTGGATATTCACTATTTTCATGAAGACGAACAGCACCTAAATCAGACAATACCAAGAAACTGTCACTAGCTCTCATATTAGCAATAATCTGATTATCTTCATAGATATGTCTTATCTTACCTGTTTTACGACTTTTCTCAATTTTAATATTGTTCTCATCGTTACCAAACAAGATGTCTCCAACACCCGGACCAAACTGATAATCAGCAACATCCTTTATGCGTTGATAATCATTAATTGACACATTAGGAAGAAGCAATTGATCCGTTACAGGATGTAAATTATATAGTTTCAATTCATGAACAAGATTTTCATGAATAATAATGTTATTATAATTTAAGGTAAACTGTTTTAGTTGCTTAATTAAGAAATCCTTACTATCATAATCCATTGTAGAAGGAATGTCATTCTGAGCAAGAGGATATACCTCATCAACACCTAAAGGTACAATACCAAATGGTATATCACACACTACAATGTCTGCATCTCTAAGGTCTGGATTTAATGCATTGCTTTTAGTGTAATACTGTGTTAGCTGTGGATTATACTTTTTAATATACTCCTTATATATATGCTTAGAGTATGGTCTTCTAGCTGATGGAAGAATAATCAAACTATTGCTTCTTGCTTTGACATTATCCAAACGCTTAATGTGCCTTGAAACCTCTGGTCTAAATAATGATTCACCACCAGTATAAAAGAATGCACTACGCTTGCTGCTAGGATTTAAACGTTCAAAATCATCAGTATATTCCTTAAGTCTTCTAAGTCCTTCAAGCAAGGCAGGATGTGAACGACATCTAAGCTCAACAAGCTTCATTAAATCTCCATCAACAATAGCCTGTCTGATGCGACGAATCTCTGCAAAGCTAATATGAAGATTATGTTCTGCAATAAGCTTAGCACGTTCATCCTGAGGCATCTGTCTTAAATCATCCACACTATACTCACAGCATACCCTACAACTACAAGGCATCTCAACCATATCCTCCAACCGAAGAGTACCATCTGGCATCATGAAACGATCCTTATTAGCATAAAGAATATAAGCTGCACTATCAAACAAGTCACAACCCATGGCAACAGCCAAGGCAAACACCATAGGATGACCAGCACCCATTAGGTGACGTGGCTTATTCTCAGGAAGACCACGCATACTATACATAACAGCATCAACCAGGTCACTATAACGATACATCTCCATAAGGGGTACAACAGCACCAATAGGATAAATATCAGCATCAAGCTTACTAATTTCCTTTGCACAGTACTCTCTTAAATC
>SUTR01000091.1 GCA_015062825.1 Methanosphaera stadtmanae | reverse complement strand
TAATTTTAATCTTAAAAATAGCGGATTTTGAGGTTAATATGTGTGTTATATTGTAGCTGATTTTTAAAAAATTAGAAATCTAGATAATTTAAATCTAGATATCCTTTTTTTCTTAGTAGAAATGTTTTAAAGCTAACTCTACGTCTTCTGGCTGAATAGTTTTACGATCTGCATGTTTTGCTAAGTCGATTGCTGCTTCTGCTAGTTTTGTTGCGTAAGCTTCTACTGCTTCTACGATTTTTTCTTCTGCGTCTTTACTGATTCTTTCTGCTCCAGCGTTTTTAACGATTCTTGTTACTGGTGCTTTTGGTATTTCACTCATTTTTTCATCTCCTATATCTATATTAATTAACCTTATATATAAATATTATTAATTAATTTATACAATGTATTATTATACTAATTATTTTTTGATAATTTTATAAAGATTACTATAATTTTAATTCTTGAATTCTTTGCATAGCTTCAACGGTTTTTTCATAAGTATTGAATGCTGTTAAACGTATGTATCCTTCTCCACTAGGGCCAAATCCTGCACCGGGTGTACTTACTACATGAGCATCATTAAGTAAGATGTCAAAGAAGGTCCATGAGTCGATATCATTAGGTGTTTTAAACCAGATGTAAGGTGAGTCTATTCCACCGTATACCTGTAATCCAATGCTTTCAAGACTTTCACGGATTACTTTAGCATTTTTCATGTAATAATCAAGATTTTCTTGAATTTCCTTTTTACCTTCAGGTGTATATATTGATTGTGCTGCACGTTGAACAGGATATGATACACCATTAAATTTAGTTGATTGTCTTCTATTCCATAATGGATTTAACTGTACTTTTTCTCCAGCTTCATTTTTAACATATACTTCTTCTGGAACTACACAGTAACCACAACGAGTACCTGTAAATCCTGCAATTTTAGAATAACTTCTAAATTCTACTGCTACTTCTTTAGCACCATCAATTTCATAAATTGAATGTGGAACATTTTCTGTAGCAATAAATGATTCATATGCTGCATCAAATAATATGAGTGCATCATTTTCTTTTGCATAGTCCACCCATACTTTTAGTTGGTCTTTAGTTAATGTAGTACCTGTAGGATTATTTGGGAAACAAAGGTATATTAAATCTACATCTTCTTCAGGGAGTGCTGGTACAAAGTCATTCTCAGCTGTACATGGAAGGTATACTATTTTTTCATAAAATCCTTCATCATCAATTTTTCCACTACGTCCTGCCATAACATTACTGTCTACATATACAGGATATACTGGGTCAGTTACTGCTATTGTATTATCTTGTGAAAATAATTCCTGGAAATTACCAGTATCACATTTTGCACCATCACTAATGAATACTTCACTATTTTTAAGTTCCACACCTAATGGCTTAAAGTCATTTTCAATAACATCTTCTATTAAAAAGTCATATCCTTGTTCAGGTCCATATCCACGAAATGTATCCGCTTGTCCCATTTCATCTACAGCATCATGGAATGCCTTGATTACTGTAGGTGTAAGTGGTCTTGTAACATCACCAATACCCATCTTGATAAGGTCTGCATCAGGATTTTCTTCCTGATATTTATCTACTCTTCTTGCTATTTCTACAAATAAATAGTTGTTTTGTATATTACTATAGTATTCATTTACATTTACCATATTCAATCACATCCTTTCAATTTTAATTATGTGTGTAATAAAATGTTATTTTTTCATCAGTTATTTCATCTACTCTTGCAAATCCAAATCTTTCAAGTTGGACAAGATCATCAACTATAAGCTTATTGCTGTCTGGTTCAATAAATCCTTCAATTTTACTATTGTCTGGCATTACAACAACAGCTTCCATAGCATCTTCTACTGGTGACCATTGGATTATCCTAGCATTTTTTTCTTGTGCATCCTCAAGTGTAAAACTGTCATATTCACATGAAGACTCAGTGATATTGACATTTACCAAGTCCATTAATCTTAATGGAATATTATCTTTTAATGCAATATCATAATCTTTTTTAGGAATATATGCACTTTTGTTAAAGTTCAATGTTCTAAATCCTTTTTCAGGTTCATTATAATGTAATTCACGTTCAATACTTAAACTTTCATATTCTTTCGGTAATGAATCAATGTCAACTTTAACTGCTTCTGGTATAAAGAAAAATCTGTTTGTTTCTTCTTCGATTATGTTACGGTTTAATCCATATATCTTTTTCCAGCTAATTGTTGCATCGGCCTGTTTTGTACCAATTTCTTCTATTAAGTCATATAATACTTCTTTTTTAATTCCACGACGAGCTATTGCACGGATTGTACCAAGTCTTGGATCGTCCCATCCGGTATATGTGCCCTCGGTTATACCTTCACGAGCCTTGGATGTACTTAGTTGTACATCATCCATTTTAAGTCTACCATAATGTATAAATTCTGGTATGTCCCATCCAAAGTGTTTATATAAATAGCTTTGTTTTTCACTATTTGCAAGGTGGTCTTTACCTCTTAATACATGTGTCATTCCCATTAGATGATCATCTATTGTTACAGAGAAATTCATCATAGGATATATCCTGTACTTATTGCCAATTCTTGGATGTTCTTGGTCAACAATTCTCATTGCAACCCAATCACGTATTGCAGGATTTTTATGGTTTATATCAGTTTTTACACGTAAAACGGCTTCTCCTTCTTCCATTTCTGGAAATTTATTCCATAATTTCATGTTTTCTTCTACAGTATGTTGGCGACATGGACATTCTTGACAGTTATCCTTAAGTTTCTTAAATTCTCCACCATCACATGTACACATATAAGCTGCACCTATTTCTATAGCTTTAACAGCATATTCATAGTAAATAGGAATGCGTTCGCTTTGAATATATACATCATCAGGATCAATTCCTAGCCATTCGATGTCTTCTGGAATAAAGTCATAAGCATCCATTTCTACACGTTTTGGATCAGTATCTTCTATTCTTAGAATAAGTTTTCCATTATATTTCTTTTGATATAATTTGTTTAGAATAGCAGCTCTTGCATGTCCAATATGTAGGGGACCTGACGGATTCGGTGCAAACCTAAGTGTTATCTCTTTATTTTCTGCATTTTCTAGTTCAGGTAAACCTTTTGGTTTTTCTACTTTACGTTTATGTTCTTCAATTCCACCAAGATTATCCAGTTGCTTCTGTTGTTCTTCAGGACTCATTGCATTGACTTTTGCAACCAGTTTACCTGCAAGTTGACTTACAGTTTTTGGATCCTTTCTCATTTCAGGATGCTTACTCATAACCATACCAATAACAGAACCTGTCTGACAGTTATTTCCATGTTCAACAGCATTGGTTAGAGCATATTTATAAATTGTTTCTTCAATATCCATTGATATCCTCCATAATTTAATTAAAATGAATAGTTAAATAATTAAAAATAAATTACCTAATATAATCATATATCATAATATAATATATGTATTTAAATCTATAAAAAAATTTAGATTAATTTCAGTCATTTATATTATAACATATTTTGTTTACAAAAAATATTTCTAGTATTAATCTTCTTTTCGAACTTCAATATTCTTCTTCAACAATCGTGTAATTGATTGTATTTTTCATGCAAAGATTAATAAAAAATCAACTACAAAAGCTTTAATATAATAACTTTAATTTAATTAAATTATTAAATAATAAATTTAAGCATTATTGTCTAGATTTAACAAATAATTAAAACTGATATTTATGAAAAATAAAAATAAATTAATTATTTTAGTAGTTCTTATAGTACTTTTGGGAGTTTTACTTGTAGGATTAAACAGTCCTTATCTTTCAATGACCCAAAAAATTGTCAGTGGAAATAGTACTAATCTCCTAGAAGACACTCCCTTTGAAAAACTAAATCATGAAGTTGGAGGAAATCTCTCACTAACAGTAACAGGAGATATAATGTTTGGACGTAATATGCCTGCAGTATTATCATTAGACTCAAGTCCATATCAGCATGTATCAAATGTAACCGGAAATACTGATATACTGCTGGTAAACACAGAAAATCCTTTTACAACAGTATCTACAGCAGTTAAAGGTGATGTACCTCTCAAAGCAAGTCCTGACTACATTCCATTAATCAATGGAACCTCAGGAATGGTCATATCTGCTAATGCAAACAATCACTTATTTGATTATGGTGTGGATGGAATGAGAGATTCTATGAAAAATCTTGATGAAGCTGGAATAACTCATATTGGTGTAGGTGAAAATAAACAAGAAGCAACACAACCTGTAACTATTGAAAAGAATGGTCATAAGGTAACAATATTTAATTATATGGATAGTGACAATTTCAAGGAATATTCTCAGGAAGTTATGCCTATTGCAACAGATAATTCACCAGGATACTCTGCATGGGATGATACGGAATCACCAGAACAAATTAGACAAGCAAGAGAAAATGGTTCAGATTTTATCGTAGTTTATATGCATTATGGTAATGAATATTCCAGAAGTCCTAATCAAATGCAAGAGAAAATATCGCATGCTGCTATAGATGCTGGGGCAGACACTGTTGTAGGTGCACATACACATGTAACACAAGGAGTGGAAATGTATAAGGATAAACCAATATATTATAATCTTGGAAATTTCATGTTTGACCAGAGTAATACTGCAACACACATAGCGTATATGGTAGACTTTGATTTAGAGGGGGATAATGTTACAGCAACATTATATCCTATAAGCATAAGTGGATATTTACCATACTTTATGGATGCATCAAGTGGTCAAGCTTTAATAGAAGAATTAAATCCACATTGTGAACAAATGCAAGTAACAGATGAGGGAACAGGAATTATAAAGTTCACTCTTGGAAATAATACAAAATAAGTATTTATTTCTACAAATCTTTTTTTTTGAATTATTAGTTTTA
>SUTR01000090.1:1817-5027 GCA_015062825.1 Methanosphaera stadtmanae | reverse complement strand
TATACTAAATATCTATTACTAAAATTATACATATAAATATATAGTGATAATGATGAATTTACCATTAAACATCCCCCCAAGACATTGATAAATATTTCTACAATAGAAAAGAAGATTTAAAAATCATGAAAAGTTATTTAAATATGCTTGATGAAGGAATAAGCAATCAATTTCTAATAACTGGTTATCGTGCTGTTGGAAAAACATTTTTCTTAAAAAAATTATTGAATGATTTACCCGATACTATTCTTACAACATATGTGGACTTATCAATGATTTATGGAAAAGAATATGGACATTTGACTGAAGAAGATGTTATTAAAGAGTTATTTAAAGAAATAAATAAAAGTATTTTAGAATATAATGGTAAAACACCAAGTCTTAAGGAGGATATATTAAATTGGATTAAACAAATACCTATTAAAGATTTGAAATTTGATGATCCTATGAATTTCTTAAACATATCATTACCATCTATCGAAGAAAATTATAGTAAATTAAGTGAGTTTGTTTTAGAATTACCTCAAAAAGTCGTAGATAATGATGAAAATATCCATGGTTTTGTAATAGTAATCGATGAATTTCAAAACTTAAAAAATTTAAAAAATCCTGATGCTTTCTTTTGGTTAATGCGTAGTTTTAGTCAGACACAACATAACGTCAGTTATATATTTACTGGTTCTGCATCCAACACTAGTGATATCCTTGAAATGATTAATGGACCTACAGGAGCTTATGGAGGTCGTATGATTCAATTAAATTTAAATCCATTTACTAAAGAAGATACTTATAACTATATTAATGAAAGAACAGATATTTTACTTGATGATGAAGCATTTGAGGAATTTTACAAACTAACACGTGGAATGCCAGGTTATATAAATAGTTTTAGTAATGTTCTTGATTCAAATATTAAATATGATAAACAGTCGCTCAAAGAAACATTTATAATGAAAATTGATCAGATAAATATAATATGGCTTACCATATGGGGAACTTTTAATTCTAAAGAGAAAAACATCATCATCACATTATTCGAAAATGAAAACATGAGTTGGAATGAAATATTAACAACAATAGACTATTCTAAAAGTACAATACTAAAATACATGAACATACTTATCAATAGAGGTATTGTAGATCATCATTATAATAACTATAGCCTATCAGATAACATGCTTAAATTATGGCTCAAACATAAGAAAATGATGGATGGACATTATCCAAGATAAATATTATAGAATAACATATCTCAAAATATATCATCACCCCCTTTATAAATTTTTAATCTAAAATATTATTAGTCAGTTTAATTAAATTCCTTTTACATAAATATATGTAGTATGGAGTATAATTATGATTAATATTAAAACTAGTTTATTTAATTCTACCACTGATGATACAGCTATTGTCATTGATTTGCTACGTGCCAGTACCACCATTTGTGTTGCACTGGAAAACTTCAATAAGATTATTGCAGTAGGAAATGATGATGATGCCTTTAGAATAAAAGAGAAGTATGATGATGTTGTTCTTGCAGGAGAACGTAACCTTGAAACTATTGAAGGATATGATATAAATAATTCACCAACTACAGTAAAGGATTACCATGCAGATGTATTAGTTCTTAATACAACTAATGGTACACAGGTAATAGAGAATATTAAAAAGCATAACAGCAATGTGAATATTCTTATTGGATCATCAATCAATGCCCGTGCAGTTGCATCAAAGGCCTTAAGTACTGCTACGGATGAGATTGAATTGATTATGGCAGGACGCAGGAAACAATTTAATATAGAAGACTGTGTTGGTGCAGGCTTAATTATCCATGAAATAATAAGTGAAGCCAAAAAACATGACATCAAGTTAGAATTAGAAGAATCTGCACTTGCATGCATGCTACTAACGGAGGATAAAGAACATGCAAGAGAATTAATAGCAAATAGTAAAGCTGCAGATAGACTAGTTAAGCTTGGCCATAGAGATGATGTGGAAATCTGCTGTGGGCTAAATACTATTGATAAGGCAGCAGTATATAAAGATGGAATAATAACAAGAGGATAAAATTTAAAGATATAAGGGATTTGTGATACAATATGACTAATGCAATATTATATGAAAAGGAAGATGCTGTTAAACGTATAGAATATGTTAAAGGATTAAGGCTTACTGAACGTGAATATCTAAGAAAGATTAGAAAACAAATGCTCAAATATCATGATAATGCCAATGGAATATTTAATTCCAAGATACCCGCACAGCAGGAATTGATGATATACGAAAATTATGGATATACCAATCTTAAACATTACATTATAAACATGTTAAATGATAATGTAAATTACTGTAATGTACTTGAATGTAAAACTCATGATGAACAGATAGAATTAACATGCAAGTATCTTAAAGACAGCTGTAACTTGGATTATGTGCTTGACTTATGTAACTTTGCATCAAAAATAGAGGACAAATGGTATATTCCAGTTGATATGCTTATTAATTGGGTTGACTGTTATATGATTCAAAGAGAATTATTCATGAATTATGCTGTTGGTGATAATCCATTACTGTTTGCATCACATTATTTTGATGAAAATGTACTCTTCTTAATAGTGCCTACAGACAATACAAATCAAAACCTGAATAATGATATGAACACTATCTTAAAAAGATATGAAAAGATAGTTAATGTAATCTGCAACATATTAAATGATCTGCCAGAGGATAGGATGATTGATGATTTGTTTAATATGACTGATGAACAGATAGAAAAAAACAGATTATATATTGATAAACTAGAAGAGGATTATGAGAAGTTAATAGAAGATAACCTAGAAGATGAATAATGTTATATGGAATTGTCCAAAAAAAATAAGAGGAAAAGTTTTTAGCAACACATATTAAATATTCCATTATTTCTTTAATTAATTTATTAACAATCCCCTAGTTAAATCAATTTCAGAAGTATAAACTCATTCCGTTATACTATTATTAATAACTATGATTTTTCATATCATAATATTTTTTTCTAATGGCATGGCTACGTTATTGTTTGATCATTCTAAAATGTTATATGTAATGGACATATTGCTAAAAACATATTACAAAAAGCTAAAAGAAACATAGCTAATGCATACTCTATTTTATTTCTTCGATTTACATTATGTATTTCTAAAACATTCAAAGACAACCAGTTATCTAGAAATA
>SUTR01000090.1:0-1717 GCA_015062825.1 Methanosphaera stadtmanae | reverse complement strand
TTTACTATCCATGTAACTTTTTCCTGCACTTTTCCAATTATTTAAACCATTTGTTTTTACACTTGATCGGAGTAAATAGTGTTAAATGTGTTTGTTACATATATTGTTTCATCTGTTGTCCTGTAATATTTTATACTCTTTAAGTAAAATTAAAACATTAATGCAAAAGTTACTAGTGGTATGTATAGAATATCATTTTCATATTTTATCCTATCTGTTCTATTAGATATTAAAATACCATACTTTGAATGATATTTATTAATTGCTATTGTTAATTGACTCTTAGTTTTTTTACCTATTCCTACTTCAATAGGTATTAAATCATCTACACATTTTAGTAAGAAATCCACACCTTTTTTATTTGGATCATAGAATAATCCTAATGATATACTAGCATCATTAACTAATATGTTTAATGTTGATGCAATCATATTTTCTACCAATAATGAGTAACATTTTTTATTATTAAGATTATATCTACCTATACGATAATTCAGAGTTGCTTTAATTGAGGGTGTAATGAAAAAATGTTCTCTAGGTTTTTTTACTAATGTACTTGCACTACCATAAGCATATATCTTAAATAATAATTCTGTCTTTTCTAATATATCAAGCAGATTATCGACGGTGTTTGCTGATATACCAACATATTGTGCAATCTTATTATTTGATGTTTTTCCAGATTTTTTTGTTGCTATAAATGTTAATATACGAGAAATTATCTTATCATCTAATTTATTATATGATTTGAATTCAACTAAATCATCTTTTATAATTCTTTTAATTACTTCATAAGTTAATTTATGTACTTCTATCTCTTCATTGTCTAATGCAAATGGAAAACTTTGTGTGTGTATATATTTTTTTAATTCGATATTGTTATCATTAGGTAAACTATATAATTCTTTATAAATCTCTTTTTCATAATTTATTGCTTTTTCTACTATTTCATGATTGGTATTTAAAATTAATTCACGTAAATCATAGGTATCCAATTTAATATCATGTTTTAAATACAGATATTCTCTAAAATTACATGGATATAATCTCAAGGTAGTTATTCGTCTTGTTGCATCAGTATTTATATTAAGATTTAATGCTGATGAACCTGTAAAAATCATGAATATTCTTGGGTTTTTATCAAAAAGTAATTTAGCAAAATTAGCCCATTTTTTATCAAACTGTGCTTCATCTACTAATAGAAATATTTTTTTCTTAAGTGTTAATGGAATTGTATTATGAACATTTTCGATAAATATTTCAAAAACTGTTTTAATATCAGTATCAATACTACTTTTTAAATCATCAACATTAATATATAGAATATCATCCTCAGCAACTGCTTTTTCTTCATTTAGATAATGATATATCTGATATAATAATGTTGATTTACCCACACCCCTTAAACCAGGAATCATTATTAAGCGATTATAATAATTTTTTTTATTTAGAAAATTATTAATATGTTTTATAATATCATGATATTTAAACCTGGGTTTAACATTGTCTTTTGTAATTTCATTTGCTAAAAAGTTAATTTCAAACTGTTGCATCCTGATAAAAGACATTAAATCATCATCTTCCACCATTTTTTATCCTACTCCCATTAATCTTAGCTTTTCTGAACAGTGCTTAAATATATGTTCATTTAACTATATAAAAATAATGATTTTTATTCACTTAACTATACAAAAATAACAAAATTTTATTCACTTAA
>SUTR01000089.1 GCA_015062825.1 Methanosphaera stadtmanae | reverse complement strand
AAGTCTAAATTATTTCGTTATCTTAATACTTTAACGAACAATATTGCTTCTAATAAAATCTAAAACAACATTCTAAAATTTAAATTAAATTGTTTTAATAAACTTTTTATAGTTTGTTTTTTAATCATTTTAATCTAATTTTATAATGTTATTGTTTTCCATATTTTTGTTCTCTCCATTCTTTTTCATCTTTATATAATTGTTTTTCTTTTTCTTTATCTTTAATTTCCAAGAAATGTGTATGTTTTCCTGTATGTATTTGTTGTGTTGTTTCTTCTGCATCCAATAAATTAAGTATTTCATCCAAATTATGAATACTATATTTTACGGGATAAGATAAACTAGTTTTTATGGATCTTCCAGTTTTAAGTTTGTGGGATATTTGCAATTTAATTTCATCTAAAGGGATATTATTTTCTTCACTTATTCTTGTTATTATATATTTATACATATTTATTATTTCACCAGTAAAATAATCTTCATTCCAAATTTTTATAAAATCTTCAATATCTTCCGGGTTTTCCCCCCAAAATTTAATTAATTTTTTAGTAGCTTCTTTTTCTGTTATATTACCTAAATCTCTACAAAATTTATCCCAATTTTTCACATATTCTTCACCATTAGCCAAGGATCCCTCAAAAATAAATTTTTTAATTATTAATGATTCTTTATCTGTTTTCAAAATATTTTCATGATATTTTCGTTCATATTGATCAGATATCCCTATCAAATTTTCATTAAACATGATGCCATACCTCTTATTGTCAAAATTATTTCGTTATCTTAATACCTTTAACGAACTCAAAAAAAGAAGAAAAAAGACAGATAAAAAATCATTTACAATATTATTTTTGATTTTAATAGTAATTTGTTATTGTTTTCCATATTTCTTTTCACGCCATTCACGTTCATCATCATGACAAATTCCTGTAATTATATCTAATTTATGATATAATTCTTGATTAGTAAATATATTCAATTTGTTTTTGGTCTCTTTAATCAATTCTGATTTACATTTATTAAATTCATGTTCTGTAACACATGTTTCACTAAGTTTGTCCAATTGGTTAATATATCTAAATAAAATAATTGCTTCTTTGTCTTTACGAGTTAATTGATATTCTATTTCATCCAAATCATCTGTTGTTAACATCATATTTTCACACTCTTTTAGTCAAAATTATTTCGTTATCTTAATACCTTTAACGAACCTTCATTCAAATATTTAACGAATTTAAAATAAAATAAGATATCCCATAAATAAAATAATTAATATAATGAGGTGAAAACAATACAAAGAACAAAAGTAAGTTCATCTTATCTAAACTCAGTAGATACGATACAGATACTGCAACACCAGAACTAGAATTTAAACATGATTATGTAGTATTCCAGTATTTTAATGTTCCATACTCCGTTTTTAGAAATTTAATGAGTTCTTCACGCAAAGGTGCGTTTTTCCAAAAAACCTATCAAACTTTTGTGATTCATCCATTCGGAACCATAAATCATCATCCATTTTTTTAATGATATCTTCACAATCAGTACAATGCTCCATGACATATACTTAATTCTAATATTATATCATTTACAAGATTATAGGGAAGTGTGACAGTCCCATTATAAGGTGTGTCTTCTAAAAATTTATGAGGTTTTCTTTTGTTCTTGTTTTCCATATTTTTGTTCCCGCCACTCACACTCATCATCCTCCACCATTCCAGAAAATATTTCCAATTTATGTAAAAATTGTTCAAAGCTGATTCCTAATTTTTTACAATATTTCTCAGTAATTTTATCTTTAAGTTCTTGTGATCCTTGTGTAGGATATTCATTTCGGTATCCTCTTAATAACCTTGCTTCAGGATCTCTTCTTTTTCTTTGTTCTCCACGTCTTAATGAAATTATATCTGCAGGTCCTTTCGGAGTTTCTGAACGAATAATACTTACATTTGGCATCAAATTCACATCTAAATATTTATTATCCAAGAATCATATCCATAATTCCCTAATATACTAGTTAAATCTTTGTCCATTTTATTATTTATAGTTTCAAGAGATTTCAAATCATCAGGCTTATCAATTTTATTGTTATCAAAAGCATCACCAATATCATTAACCATATTTATACAGTCCATACAGAGAGAACGATTATTTTCTTCTCTTAAATCTATGTTATGATATTTGTTCTTAAGTATCCATATTTTGTTTTCACTGAGTACAATACAATATTTTTCATTGGGATTATGTAACATGTTGTCTATGTCTTTATCACTTGGGGAATTGAATCCATGACTTGGATGATTATGGATTGATGCTAAATTTGCCATATCATCTATCCCCGAATAACTAATGGTAACATTACTGTTTTCACCATCCAGTGTATTGTAAATTATACCATTATTGGTCAAAATTATTTCGTTATCTTAATACCTTTAACGAACTGGGATTGAGACCAATAGATATATATTTTAATTTAAACATAATATTTCACAAAGTAAAACTGAGTTGATATTATGGATAAGTGTACTGTATTGGATAAAGGAAGATTTATTGATGTTGTTGAACGTAGACGTCTTTTTCAAGCTACTCGTATGGATGATGAGGCGAAATTACTTCGTAAATTAGAATCTAAAAATTATACTGATGAAGAAGCTTGTGAAATGTTTGGTGGAATTGAAATAAAAGATTTGATTAAAAAACAAATTATATACTATGGATCTTCACCAGGTTCTATTAGATGGTGGGAAGAATCTTTTGAAGAAAAATTTTATAAAAGTGAAAAAGAAAAACATGAATGGGATGATTTGTATGATTTATGATTCAAAAAATGTTTCAGAAGATAATAATTCAGAAGATACTATAATGTTACCTCGTGTTCTTGTTGAGAATATTCTTCATGAACTAACTATAGTCAAAATTATTTCGTTATCTTAATACCTTTAACGAACTTTCAGCAATATAACTTCAGGATCACATCTTTTTTTTTGTTTTTTATACCTGAACATTCCTATATTTGCAGGGCATTCTGGATTATCCGACTGTATAATATTTACATTAGGCATTTTAAATTACCTCCTTAAATTTTAAGTCTAAATTATTTCGTTGTCTTAATACTTTAAAGAACGATTTATATCCCTCTAATTCTTGTTTTAATTTTATATCATGTTGATATGTATATATTTACTGTTCTTATAACTGTCTATCATGATCTTCCAACTTCTTCATTTAAATCATTATAAATGACAAGAGAAAGAATATCCCCTTCCCTCCAATGTTCAACTGTAACATATTGCCATTTATTTTGAGGATTGATAGTTACTCGACAATTTTCCCAGTGCTCCCCTTGTTGTAATAATCCTTCCGGTACTTTAGCAAAAAAGTTGGGATCATAATTAGGAAAATAACCCCCTCCCTCAAAAACATATAATTTTTCATTTTCTTCATTATATTTAATATCATAATCAGTGTATTCACCTATAATTTCTTTGTTTAAAATTATATTAGTTAAATTCAAATTTAAATTAAATTGTTTTAATAAATTATATATTGTTTGCTTTTTAATCATTTAAATCTACTCCTTTATTATTATTCCTTAAGAATTCTTTCTTTAAGTCTTTAAGTTTCTTTAAAGCATATTTATATGCATAAGGATTTCTTTCTTTAAAAGTGCCAATATCATGTATTTCATTGTTTGCACCTATTAAAATAGCTGAATTTTTATCAGTTTTTTCACAGTCCACCATACTACCTAAATCGGCCCATTTTTCAGCATTACCTTCATTGTCACCATAATTTGAGATATTACAATTTGGATATCCATTAACTGATTGATGAATTAAATCTTTAATACAAGCTTCATGAGTCAAAATTATTTCGTTATCTTAATACTTTAACGAACGTAAAGATGGACTAATCAAAAATGTAGACATTAAAAATAACCCAGAAATACAAAAACTACGAAAAAAACATCAAAAACAGATACAACGACAAAACAAACGCATAGAAAAAAACAAAGAAAACCGAGTCAAATGGATGACAGAACGACTACGAGACAAACCCTCAACGTATAAAGTATGGAATCAAACACCCAACCCCAAAACAAGACACACCCATACTGATGGGCAGAAAGTAAAACTAGAAGAACAATTCATAGTCATCAACGACAAAACAGGAGACATCGACTACGTAGACTATCCAGGAGACTGGACCTGCAGCCCCAGCAACAAAGAAAACTGCCTATGCAACATAACATTCACAAACAACCCAGAAGGTTATGTGCCACACGATAAATTAAAAGAAGAAATAAATGAAACTTCAAATATAATAAAAATTATAGACCAAAATAAAAAACATTTGTATGAATTAGGATTAACATCTAATGCCGTAGAAGAAATTAAAAATTTTACAATAAAATATAGAAAGGAAACAATAGAACATGGAGCAATATATTCTAAAAATGGAACACAATTATTTTATGACTCAGGAACATTCGGAGAGATAATATTTAATTTTACAAATGTTTCAGAAGATGATGAATCATTTTCTATACATAATCATCCTATTATCCAGAATGTATTACAAATTGGAAAAGGATATTCTCCTCCAAGTGCACAAGATATACGGAGTATGCTACAAACAAAGAAAGAAAAATATTGTGTAGTTATTAATGAAAAAGAGATATTTGTAGTGAAAAGTCCACAAAGAACATACACAAATGAAGAAATTGAACACGTATGCGATAAAATAGATAATGTATACCGAAAATATGATATAAAATTAAGACAAGAATTAGAGGAATATAAATCATTTTTAGACAACAATCAGACATTGAATAATAACTTTAAAAAGAATTTCTCATCAAGACATAAAAATGTCAATTTAATTATCAAAATTAGAAAGGATAAAGTGATACAACTTAAAGAGGAATATTTGAAGATGAAGTATAGATATTCAGCTTCAAATGATATTTTGGATATATTAACTCAAGAAGAGTTAGATTCATATTATATTGAATTTTAGGAGAATGAATATGTTTAATTATAATTTAAAACCACATCAAAAGAGGTATAATAAAAATCTTCAAAAAACAGATAAAGAATCTTTAATAATTAAAGATTTTCTAGAAAAGGGGGTCATGTTTATTGGTGAAGAATATGATAGAGTATGGGATAAATTTTGTCAAGATTTGGGAAATTTGAATGAAAAACAAGCTACAAAAAAATTAATTGAATTTAAAGGGGAAAATCCTGAATTAATAAAATGTTTTGAAGAAGATTATAATGAAGATTATTTTACTGGTGAAATAATAAGCATGTATAAATATATAATAACAAGAATAAGTGAAGAAAATAATATCCCTTTAGATGAAATTAAATTGCAAATATCCCA
>SUTR01000088.1 GCA_015062825.1 Methanosphaera stadtmanae | reverse complement strand
TTTGATTGTATGAGTTATAATGAGGAAGTCTTTAAACGAAAATTATTGAACAATGAGGCTATTGAGGATAATAGTTGTTGGGTTTATTCTGATGTCTATTATGGTCAAAGTGAAGATATGTCTTATGAGATGTATATTAAGCAGAATTGCAATTCAGTATTCGGTATTCGTAATATTGTTTTTTTATTCTATAATACTCTTAAAAAACGTTATCATAATAACTTTTATCTTGACTTTAAGGATATGGACAATAAGGTGGTTTTCATTCTTAGAGGACAGCCAGTCTTCTCTGATTCTTATCTGAATCTAATTGTTAAGTATGTAATATCATTTGTACCAGGCAATTGTAATGTTTCATGTTACTTTGTGCTTCCAGGTGATCCTGATTATATGCTTGATAAGAATTTAACTGTTAACTTTAGTGAAAAATCATCTAAGGGATTGTTTGGTAAATTAAAGAAAATAACAAGTAATGATGATAATTCTGTTGATGTGAAAAATTTATTGGATTCCATATCATTACAAAATTATATTGCTCATATAAATAATTCATCAAAACCAGATATAAATAATCAGAATACTAATAATAATATACAGGATAGGTCTGTTTCAGGGGCTAATGCAAATTCTTTTGTTGATAATAGAAGACATGTGGATTTATCAGATGATGCTAATACACAGGACACGTCAAATATTCCACAATCTGGAAAATCTGATATTTCACAAAGACCAGAACCTAAGGTGGATGAAAAGGAAATTATTGATGATTGGTCTGGTCAATCAAATACTGATTATCTGATTTATTGTACAGAGTGTGGTAAGGAGAACTATCCATTAAACACTAACTGTACAGAATGTAACAATCCATTATTAACTTATAGAATTGATTATGGTAATGAATTCAAGTCCTTTGATGAAATTATAAATGAAGATTCACTAAAGATACTTGAAAATGCTCAAATTCCATTGGAGTTCTATGATTATGTAAAGGAGACTGTTCTTAATAAATGTGAAAAGATAGACTTTAGTGAGGATGTGAATGTCTATGATAAGATACTGCGTATCTGCAGGCATTATGTTAATATAATTCCTAATGATCAGATTGAACACAATGGTGAATATAATTTCAATTCAATAGTATTTAATCCAACTCTTTCACGCAGTCAGCAATGTGCAACATTAATCAAGTATTTGGCAGTGGATATTCATATAGAAATAATGGAATATTTATTCATGTATATATTTGATGTTAAAAATAATGTTTATGTAAAAAGTTTCATCAACTTTATGAGAAATAGTCTTGATGAGACAGTTATAGAAAAATATTATCAGGCAAAAGTAGAGTCAAATTATATTCCAGAAAAATACCATAATTATGAGGATGTTGACAGATTATACTTGGATTGTCTAGTCTATAATAAGTATCTGGATGAGGAAAGATTCCAGACATTGCTGGTTATTGGAAATAGTTATGCACAGGAAATAATAAGCATTCTTGATAAGGTTATTACAGAATATATCCAAAATGATCTTGCTGAGGAATTTGTTTATGATAATGAACAAGAGGGTAGTGATCTTAGAAATTATCAGTTGGATACTGTGATTAATACTGGGGATATATTAAAAAATTATGTTGAGGGGATGAGGAATTTACTTAAATTCTTAATTGATACACCAGAAGCAAGGGAAGAATTGGATAAAATGAAGGAAGTATTTGGGAATGTAAATAATTCCTAGTTAAAGTATTTTTTTACCAGTTCATATTTCTCTTTTTGTTCCTTTTTATTTACAAACTGTACATCCTTATTTTTCAGATGGCTTCTGTCAAATCTATTTGAAAGCTCTTCATTAAGTTCATCCAGATTCTCTTCATCTGCTGTTCTCATGAAATAGTTATACATATCATCTGCTTCAAGGAATAATCCTGGAAGTTTAATATTATCTGATTCTTCATCAAATACTCTTGGTATATTTTCTTCATCCACATCATCAAGTAACTTAAATATATCACTCTGCATACTTATGGTGATAGGATAGGAATAGTTTAGATTAATTGCATAATCTATCCATGGATTAAGGCTGCATATGAATTCATTAACAACCGAACGTAGTTTGCCTTCAAAATCCTTCATATCATTACAGATTCTTGTCTGTGCAGTATATGTGGCTGAAAAGTTATACCATTCTAGTTTACCTGCATAATAGTCTCGAAGAATGTCCAAATATTTTAATGCAAGTTCATTATTATCCAAGTCCTTGTTTTCCTGGTAAACATCCTCATATAATGATATTTCAAAGTTTTTCAGGTATCTGGCATATGTTTCTACATGTGGATGACTATCAATATATTCCTGTCCCTGATTTGTTACTTTCAATGCTTTTCCTTTGGAGTAGCGTTTTAGATTGTCCTTTGGAACTTCATCACATATTCTGTCAATTAATTCATCTTTACGTCCAGATACTTTCAAGTCATTTTTTGATAGTATTTTCTTCAAATCAGCTACTTTTAACTGTTGAAGCTTTGCTCTTATCAAATCATAATCCTCTGCATCAGCCATGAAATTGTTTTTTCTTAAGTAATTGGTAATTTTCCTATTGGATGATACATCCAAGTGATACAGTATGTTATCTGATAATTTTGGTTTGGTTGGATGCTTAATAATGTCAAGTAGGTAGAGTACTGCCGCATATTCCAGGTTGTTTTTTACTTCTTCTTTTTTTGTATTAATCCTTTTGACATCACTATGTTTTTTAGTGGTTTTTCTTGTGTGTGTTTTGTCTTTTGCTGGGGATGTTTTTGTTTTGGTATTGTCTTTTATAGTCTCTTGAGGTATCTTTGATGTATCGACGGGGAATCTCTTGTTTATTCCCTCTATTTGCTCGTTGAATGAAAGTAATTTTACTTCGTCTATGCCTTTCTTGTAGAGTACAACATTTTTCTCATACAATTCTTTTCTTCTCTGCTTATCATCTGTATTATCAGTATCTGGAATTACTTCATCTCTTATCTCAAATGGACAGTTTTCTGGTGTTAATGGTACTCCTATTTCATCAGTTTTCACCTTATTTTCTGATAATAATTTTTCTTCTTCAGGTGTGATTAATCTTAGCTTACCTAATTCTTCAGTTGTAACATAACCCTTCTCTAAATCAACATCTCCTGTAGTTATTAACATCAATTTTTTATGTTTAACTTCTTCTCCACAATAAGGGCAGAACTTAAAGTCAATAAGAATGATATTCTTACAATGAGGACAGGAAAATTCATGTATGTTATTGTTTAGGTTAAATATAAACTTTTTTTCCTGAGGCGTATATGATTTGTCATAATCTTTTCTAATGTTCTTCAGTATTTCCTTCTCCACATCTATCAGTTTTAACTTATTATCTTTTGCTTTATTTAATAAGTTATTTCTAATTCTTTCAGCATCAGAATATGTTAATCCATTCTGTGTGAAGTATTCCTTTGCATAAATCCCATTAGTTAATGTATTGATTTTTTGGGTAATTTCAGAGTCCATAGTAATCAGATGAAATATTCAATTTTTATTATAATATAATATATTGATTCTATAATAAGATATTTTTCATAATTAGTTTTTAAAACTTAAAAAAAGAAGTTCATTTAATATAAAATATTAATTTAATAATAAATACTTATTTCTTTTAAGAAGATAATACCCTCTTAAAGAATATCTATTTTAATAATTGATTATAATATATATCTATAAGTGATAAATTATGGCAACAGTATATTGTTCAGAATGTGGAAGTAAAAATAAAAGTAAAGATATCCATTGTACAAAATGTAATTCCACTCTAAAAACTGATAAAATAAGCTATGGTGAAAAGATAACTAGTTTTAATAAGTTAATTACCAAGGAAAACTATCAAATATTATCTGACACCTATTTTACATCTACAATGTATCAGGGAGTCTTGGATGAAATAATAAGAATAGGCAAGAATAAATTTACCTATGATGAAAATGACACAGCATTAAATAATATAATTAATCTTGCAGATCAATATGTGGACATATACTCTAAACGAAAAGGAAGTAGTGCAGGATTTTATATTGCAAACCAAATCTATTTTGAAGAAAGAAGTACAGATGCAGAAAAGATTGGAACAATAATTCATGAATTAACACATCATTTATTCGCTGAAATATTTGAACAATTCCTAATGTATGCACTATGTGTTGAAAAGACAAAATATATTGAAGCATATGTTCTATTTACATTTATTCCACCGAATCTTCAATTATTAAATGAATATGTTGCACATACCACAGAAGGACAATTTATCATACATGGATGCCAAAATTACGGCTCATTTATAAAAATCATGGAAGAAAACCATATTAAATTAGAAGAGGTAAAGGAATTATTGGCATTGGGTCGTGCAGTATCCAATGATATTACAATGATATTAGAAGAGTTTATAGATGAAAACCTAAGAAAAAGAATAATTCAACAGTATACTATAGATAATGTACCACGAAGATTTGACCAGATAGAATTTGAGGAAGTTGAAGAAATGCCCGAAGACTTCAAATCAGAATTTATAGGAGTACTGTTGAGAGGGCCTATGGATGCATGTTTAAAAGATAAGAAAATAATGGAAATATTAAGATCTCGTCTTGATGTTTTCAACTAATAACTTATCTAATTCTTCCACTATTTTTTCCTGTTCATCCTTATTATTAAATGACATTTCTCCAAGCTTAATACGTTCCATACCATAAAGTTTAACAAGATGATTATTAGCCTGTCTTAACTTAATATTATCATCCAACAATTCTTCAATCAATAAACAAACATCATCTTTGTCTATAAAAATCTTTGGAATTTTAACCTCATCATATACATGGTCAACAACTGATAAAAACTCATCATAACTCTTATCAGCACGAGCCAACACATACTTGACCTTATTTTGAATGCTAATGTCAATCTTAACAAAATCCTTAATACAATTATCTTCAAATAATCCAAACTCACAGATAAAATGACCAACTGCATAATACAACATCTTATCATAATCATTTAGAAAATCATAAACCTGGGCATACCTAAACAATAAATCAGAATAAGACTTCCATTTAAGCATCTTCACAGAATCCTCAAGTGAATCCTCAACCAAATTAATTAAAAATTGATTCTTATTGGAAGAATTTTCAAACATAGTATCATAATAAGCTATATCATAATCATAATACATATTGAAGTACATTAAACATTTGATATTATCTTTCAATGTTTTTTCACCCTCATATGTTATAGTATAACAGCCAGAAAACATGGCATCCAACTCTTGAAGAGATAAATTCTCACGGACAATCCTAATGTTATCCTCTTTAGAAGATGCACAGTCAATACCTTTATTTTCCAAAACATACTCTAAAAACTCATTAGGAACACTATTTAAAGCAATATCAACCTT